>NZ_JAJSOZ010000030.1:0-20022 GCF_021282335.1 Bacillus sp. G16
AATTAATATATATTCGGCATTTTACAGTGCCACTTAAAGTTACATGAGGAAAAATGACAATACGATCCCCCATTAATTGATAAATCTTCTTCTGAGAAGGGATAGAAAAGTTTGTTGTCCTTTCAAAGAGTGAGAGGTACACTTTTTCCGCATCAACCTCTAGAGCTTGTTTATTGTATTCAGCTTTTATTCTCATCGGAGACTCGAAAAAGAAGCTATCAAATCCAGTAATGCTCACTTCTTTTTCTTTTAATCCGATTAATATTTCTTTCTCTCGTCGAACTTTTTCAAGTTGCTTAGACAAAAATGCTTTTATCTCTTTATTTTGGTTCATTTAGTTCTTCTCCTTCTCTTCCACAACCAAACTGTTAACCTTCCAAGTTTTGATTCTTTTAAATTATTATATCTAGCTTCTAAATACTCCTTTTCTTTTATTAATTCTTGACACAATGTAATTAAATTTTCTTGTTCTTCTAAGCTTTTATGATATTTAATCTTCAGGTCATTATACTTATCGGCAAGTTCTTGATTCTTTTGATTTTTTTTTGTTTGCATTTTGTTCTCCTCAGGATATCAATTATATAAAGACAACAGGTGACTCTTTTCTGTTTCCCAATTATATATTCTTTTTGCTTTGTCACAGTTTTTATGAAATTCGTAATGAAGCTCTGCATTTTCCAATAAAGTATTGACACCTTTCGCGATTGATAGATGATCATGTGAGTCAACTACCAAACCAACTTTCTCACCTTGTATCACCTTTTTAATCTCCGGAAAATCGCATCCTATAACAGGAACCCCAGCCATTATATACTCAAACAGTTTATTCGACGAAGCCGAGTAATGGTTAAAACAAACGTTATTTAATACTTGAAATCCTAAATAAGCACTGCGCGTATATTTTGGAAGTTCACTAAGCGGAACTTTAGGCAAAAATCTCACTCTATGTTGTAGTTCCATATCATTGACCATTTTCTCAAGATCCTTCTTTATACGGCCATCGCCTATAAATAGCAAAGTTCCTTCATTAATGTAAGGCATAGCCTTTATTAACTTATCAAGTCCCCTACCAACCTGAATTCCTCCTTGATAAAGAAGAATTTTTTCATCTTTAGGAAGCCCAAGCATACGATGTATATCAATCTGCTCTCTGGTTTCTTCAAGTAAGAATGGATAGTTGTGAAGTACTTTCGGATAAAAACCATAAAGTTCTTTATTATAGGCTGCCCGTGTATGATTTTCTACGATCATAATATCTATTTTTCTGATTAAATAAGCTTCCATCTTACTGTAAAATGGACTATCGTACCCTGTTCTGCTTGTTTGTACTTCATGAGAATCATAAATCAGTTTTCTCTTTTTAAAACGAAATTTTGAACAAATAAACCCTTGAGGTAGTGTATTTAAGTCATTGGAATGGTATATATCATATTTTTTAGAATATCCTTTCAAAATCATCCTCATTATAATAGAACCTCTGACCAATATTGTCTTCAGTTTCGTTTTAAGAACGATAAAAACAAACATACTAACCCCAAGAGTTAATAGGGGAAATAAGCCTAACAAACAAAGCCAAATTAAAAGAAAAAATAAAATAGACCATTTGTTTTTTAAAACTTTACACATAAATTGAATGAGCATCGGAGACCTTTTTACACGATACACTGTAAAATGATTATTATATTTCTCTTTTAAATTCAAATCAGGATTATTTGGATCATGAATACATATTAAGTCTACATCATAATGTTTATCTGATAATGCTGTACACTCCCGCAGCACTCTGGCATCATTTGTAAAGTGATTCCAAACAAACATACATACTTTTTTCCTCATATCATTCACGCCTTACCTAGTTTCTTCAATAACATTGATTAACTTTTTTATATTGGTCTCCCACATAAATTTTTTCCTAATAAGTTTATGACAATTCTTCTGCATTTTTTTCAATAATGCTGGGTCATGATATATTTTCATAATATTAGCCAGCATTTCTTCCGAAGAACTATTACTTGTTACAAGCCCTATTCCCTCTTGTTCAATAATAGTCTTTGAATACCCAGCAATCGATCCCACTATAGGAATTCCACAAGTAATATAATCTATAATTCTCCCAGGTAAAACTGTTTCAAACACAGTTGAATCTTTTAAAGTCACGATCCCAATATCGCAACCTGACATTAATTCTAAACACTCCTCCCTTGTCATCGGGTTGACAATCTTCACATTCGTTAGATTTTTTTTACGAATATAGTTGAGTAATTCTTTCTTCTCAACACCGTATCCAACTATTAAAAATTCGATTTGATGTTCATGTAACTTCTCAGCCAAATTTCTAATTATATGTACATTTTGAGCAAGACCTATATTTCCTACATAAATAATTTTTAAGGCTGTTTTTGCATTATTGGAGCTAATTAAAAGTTCTTTCTCTCTTGCTGAATTAGGAATAAAGGTAACTTTTTCTTTTACCAAAGGTGAATGTTCATTTAGGTAATGTAAGAAACCTTCACTATTAATGACAATATGATCTGCTTTCTTATATAAAAGCTTTTCTAAAATCCTAAAAGACTCTACAATAATGGGATGATGAAATACTTTAACGCCCTTCAAAGATTCAGGCCATAGATCCCTGATATCGAGAATAAGTTTTGATTTATTTTTGAATTTCGCGGCTAGCCCGACAAAAGCAACAAAAATGGGGGGGGAGGAAACAAAAATAATATCAAATTTTTTAGGTTCTTTCCTTATTTCTTTGAGCATCTTTATCATGATTTCAAGGTAATACAAAAGTCTGCTTAAAAAACTTGAATTATATTTTTTGTTCTTAACTGATACACGCATAACTGAAGGATCTTTATTAATCACATCTTCGTTCCAAAATAATTTTTCTTTATATATTTCTCTATTTGGGTAAGTAGGCTCTGTAGTTAAAACTTGAATATCGTATCCTCTTTGCTTAAGGAGCAAGTATATATTTTTCAGCCGATTTCCCGCGCTCCCTAACTCCGGGTAAAAGTTCTGAGTTATGATTAGGATTTTTTTTGACAAGTAGTCCTGCTCCTTTTACCAGGTATTTTTTAACATATTAAAGACTATACATCCAATAATGGGTTTCACATAACTCTAATTATATGATTTAAATAGTTCAATTTACAATAATGTTTTAAAATTTTGGTCTTTTAACAAATGTAACAATGAGAATACTTACATTTTAAGAATAGGTAGTTATTTATTGAAGATCAATAAAATACCAGTGTGACCTATTAAATCAAAGTCACACTGGCTATTTACTTACCATTTTAATTTTTAGTTGCCTCTAGTATTACTGTTTATATTCCGGAACATCAAAGTAAAGCGTATAACCGTCCAGCAATGAATACAGGCTGTACATGCGGTTTACTTGTTTGTACGCCCAGCCGATGTCTGTTGCATATTGGTGTGTTGCTGTGGCTGACCATCTCATTTTGTATAGTGTGTCCTGATTGTAGGCTGTGTTGTGTATATACGATGAGCCTATGAATTTGGCTCCGCCGATAATGGCCGCTTCTGGTGTGAACCAGCCTTGCTCGTACGCATATTTGGCGCCGTAGTAATTCGGGTTGCTGTCATATGCGCCAATTCCGTACATGTTATATACGGTTTTTCCGTTATAGGTTAAGCCATTGGCTAAATCGGATGTTCCGTTGCCTGTTTCAAGGAGAGCGTGTGAAATTAAATACAGCTCGTTGATGCCGTATTTATTGGCGGCATCTAAGAACGCCTTTGCTTTCCCTGTCAGTATGCCTTTGCTGGCAAGCACTTTCTGATTGACTTCAGTGACACTGAGGCCGGCTGTCTGTGACAGTTTGAGAAATTGGAAGTAGTATTTGCTGTCTCTGGAAAAGTTATTCGGATCCACGTATTGAACCACTTCATCACTGCTTGCGTTTCGCCAGCCCAAATTGATTTTGGCCCAGCCGTTTGTCTGGCCGATGATTTTCACCTTATCGCCCTTTTTAAATTGGCCGATCACGTTCGTCGGGCTGACTGCCGGTGTAGACCGAATATTTAATACATCAGCCGTAACGGTTGAAGTTGCTGTATTAATATAAGTGAGCGATACGTAAGCCGCCCCGTCTGTTTGCGGGCTTACTGTCATTTGTTTTTGGACCATATCACGAAGCGAGAGATTGTAATTTGTTTTCATGATTTGCGGGCCGTTTTTGATTTTCACGATAGATGATGTCCATCCGTATAATTGTTTTAGCTTCAATGATGCCGCAGCAGCTGCGTCATTGCCTGTGAACTGTTCGTTTATGCTGATTTTATACAGCGTATTGGTTTTGGTTGTGTAACTTGGGCTTACACTTTGCGCTTTTAGATAGGTTAACCCCTTGTTCAATGCTGTTTTGCTGCTGAGCTGAGCTGTCACGATTTTGTATTGTGTATATGCCGTTTCGCCTGTTTTTGCTGTTGTGCCGGCGGCATTGTTTTGTTTAAAAAATGCTAATACGCGGTTAATATCTTCCTGACTGATGATTGCCTCAGTCATAATTTTATAACTGCTCGCTGCTGTCTGACCGGTTTTCTGGCTTGCTGCTGATATGTGATTCGATTTGAAAAACGTAAGTGCCTGATTGACTTTCGCTGTATCAAGCAGAGATTCAGTTGTTATTTTAAACGTGTTAGCTAATTGTTTTTTGACTGATTTTGCAGATGCACTGAGCTGATTTTTCTTTAATACGTTCAAGCCCTTTGTAACTTTTGCTTGATCTGATGTTTCTTCTGAGATGAGCTGATATTGATTTTCTGCTGTTGTTCCAGCTGCTTTTTTCGTTGCCTTTACTTTTTTCTGAGCAAAGAAGGCTGCGGCTTTGTTTGCTTGCTGCTCTCCTATAATCTTTGCCGTCGTAATTTGATAGGCTGTGGACGTTGTCGTTTTTTTGACGCTGGATGACGTGTAATGCCACTTTTTCTTTTTAAAGAAAGTGTCTACTTTTTGCAGCTGCTGTTTTGTTAAACCCTTCATATTCACGGTATATGATGTGCTTTTGCCAACCTTTTGATAACTGCCGGATACACCTGTGTTTTTCTTGATTTGGCTGATGGCGTCCTTCACTGTATTCAGCCCTTTGAAATAAGCTGATTGGACATTGTATGACTCAGCAGTTGCTTTTTGATTGATTGACTTGTAGCTTCCTGTAATACCAGTGCTCTGTTTCAGCTGATTTAATAGATTTTTGGCATTCGCTTCACCTGAAATGGCGGCTGTTGTAAAAGTATAATAGGCTTGTCCTTTCACCGTTTCTTTTAATGATGCCTTCAGCCCCGATCCCTTTTGGAATGCGCTTTTGATCTGCTCAGCTTTGCTGTTTCCCACGATTGTGCCTGACTGAATGACTGTGACAGAAACCGTGTGTGTGATAGGCTGATACGAGCTTTTAATCCCTGTTTGCTTAGCAAGGCTCTGTATAAGCGCCTTGACTTTTGTCTCATCAGCGATTTCTGATGTCTTGACGTTCACATAGGACTGAGCTGTTCCTGAAGCTTTTACAGCGCCAGCCACTCCCGTCTCCTGTTTAAGCTTGGTCAGCAAAGTGTTTGCCTGTTTTTCTCCGGAAATGGCACCTGAGGTGATGGTGACATACGGCTGTTTGCTACCGACAGGACTTGACGTGCCTGTAATCGCTGTCTGTTTGTTGAGCCCGCTCAGTATTGCTTTCGCTTCTGCTTCGCTTTGTATGCCTGCAGCGGAAATTTGGTAGGTCGTTGTTGTGCCTGAAGCCTGATAGGAAGCATCCCAGCCGGTGTCTTTTTCCAGTTTGGCGACAGCCTGCGAGGCTTGGCTTTCTGTACTGAACGTTTTAGACGGCTCTACCTTATATATCGAGTAGTCCGTATACGCTGCAGCCTGTGCAGAACCGGATATGGCAAAAAAGGCAAGGGACGCGGCGGACAGAAGCATAGGTGCGATTAATCTCTTTTTCATTCCTTCTCCTCTTTCTTATTCAATGAGTATATAAAACTAGTTTATTTATCGGCACGCTTATGCTTCATTTATAGGTGAATCACTTCCATTTTTTTAATAAAAAAAAACTTAATCTCGAAGTGAGATTAAGTTTAAATATGAGACACGATAAGTGTACAAGTTCCTTTAATCGTAAAATCGGGCATTTGAGCCGGCAAAATAAAGTGATCGCCTTTATTGAGCGGACATGTTTCGTCTCCATAGATCAGCAAACCGCTTCCTTCTAACACGCTGCAAAGCAGGAAGGATTCATCCTGAGATAGCTCGGCCTCACCATTTATGTCCCATTTATATACCGAAAAATATTCCCCTTGGACAAACGTTTTAATGGTTATTCCTTTTCTGGATTCGGTCGATTCATCTATATACCCGTCCACATGGGGAACCGTTGCCGCATTGACCGCTTTGGCAAAATGAAGCTCTCTCGGCCTTCCGTTGTTATCAAGCCGGTCATAGTCGTACACCCGGTATGTGGCATCTGAATTTTGCTGTGTTTCTAAAACAAGTGCCCCTTTACACAAGGCGTGCAGCGTACCGCTCGGCACATAATAGAAATCACCCGGTTTAATTTTGATTCTTCGCAGCAGGCCTTCCCAGTCACCGCTGTTGATCATTGTGACAAGTTCGGTTTTTGAGCGGGCCGTATGTCCGTAAATGATTTCCGCGTTTTCCTTACAGTCGATAATGTACCAGCATTCCGTCTTGCCGAGTTCTCCCTCTTCATTTTCTCCAGCATAATAATCATCAGGGTGAACTTTAATCGACATATCTTCCTTCACGTCCAGCAGCTTTGTCAGAAGCGGAAATCGCTCTCCCTCCACGCCGCCGAATACTTCCCGATGCTCATCCCAAAGCTCAGTCAGTGTCTTCCCTTTATACGGGCCATTCGCTACGGTGCTCGGTCCTTTTGGATGAGCGGAAATAGCCCAGCATTCCCCCGTTCTTTCTGAAGGAATGCCGTATCCAAATCTATCTCGTAAAGCGGTGCCGCCCCAGATTTTTTCTTTAAACACAGGCGTTAGAAAAATCGGTGATTGCGTCATGATCCGTACCCCTCCCCTGTAAATAGCTGATCATTATTTTCCCGGTGCGCCCCCCTTACAAACGCCCGTATAAGCTGTCTTTTTCCTATGACAACATATGTACAAAGCATCATCTTTCGACAATCCTTTAAAGAAAACGCTTCCTTTATATTATATCACGTCGAAAAGAAGCTTTGTTTCAGGCTTTTCCTTATGAAGAATAATTCTCCTTTATTGATACAAATTAAGAAAAACCGTCAATATGTTTTATAAAGGGGAGAGAAACTATGCAAATCGACTCTGATCTCCAGCGCAATGTAGAAACATTGAAAAAAAAATTAGGGCAAAACGACGATATCATGTTTTATACGTTTTCTTTCGGAGACAGCAGACAGAAGGCGTGCCTACTGTATATTGACGGTTTGACAGAAAATAAACTTCTGGCGCAATACGTCATTTCTCCATTACAAAAAGAATCATTAGCCCAAAAGGAAGGCATGATTGAAGATTTATCAGCTTTCTTTTTCGGCTATCATCACAGTGTGATCTCTACAATAAAAGAAATACAGCAGCTCATTTTTTCCGGACATACCATTTTGCTGGCTGATGGTTACAGCGCGGGCCTGGCATTTGATACGAAAACATTAATGACGCGCAACCTTGAAGAACCTTCCTCTGAAATCGTGGAACGCGGTCCGAAGATTGGCTTTATTGAAAAACTGCGGACAAACACGGCGCTTTTACGAGAGCGGACGAGTGACCCTAATCTCGTCATAAAAGAAATGACGATAGGCAAAAGGACAAAAAAAAAGATAGCTGTCGCATATATTCAGGATATTGCCCCTGATTATGTCGTAAAAGAAGTGTTTAAACGGCTGAAGTCCATCACGACAGATGATTTGCCGGAATCAGGCACACTTGAACAGCTCATTGAGGATGAACCTTTTTCGATCTTTCCGACGATCTTAAGCACAGAACGTCCAGATCGTGTAGAAAGCTCTTTGTTAGAAGGCAGGGTTTCCATTTTGGTGGACGGCACCCCGTTTGCTCTCATTGTACCGGCAACGGTTGATGAATTTATTCATTCACCGGATGATTACAGCCAACGCTGGATTACAATGTCACTTATTCGTTTGCTTCGTTATTCGAGCATCCTGATTACCATTTATTTACCCGGCTTATATATTTCTCTCGTTTCCTTCCACACGGGGCTTTTACCGACGAGAATGGCCATTTCGATTGCAGGCAGCAGACTGAATGTGCCTTTTCCGCCTTTTGTCGAAGCCTTTATTATGATATTTACGATAGAACTGATCAGGGAAGCCGGTTTAAGGCTGCCAAAGCCTATCGGACAAACGATTGGACTTATTGGAGGCGTTGTCATTGGACAGGCAGCCGTACAGGCGCAAATCGTCAGCGCGCTGATGGTCATTGTGGTATCCATTACCGCATTGGCATCCTTTACCGTTCCTTCATACGCCTATAACTTTCCGCTGCGGATTATTCGCATTGCGGGTATGATAAGTGCTGCAATGCTTGGCATGTATGGCGTCATCATGGTCTTTCTGTTTGTGATCGGCCATTTGATGCGACTGAAAAGCTTTGGCCAGGATTACATTATTCCGATAATGGCACAGCCCGGACAAGATTTAAAGGACACTGTGATTCGCATCCCTACCCTATTTTTAAAAAGAAGGCCTACCCGTAAAGATACAAAAGATAAAATCAGACAAAGGTGATAGCTATGATGCAATCAGAGGACAAGCTTACATTTATGCAGACGCTTATTATGGTAAGCAGTACAATGATCGGTGCCGGTGTCTTAACCCTTCCCCGCTCAGCAGCTGAAACCGACAGTCCGAGCGGATGGATCATGATCCTGCTGCAGGGTGTTATTTTTATTATTTTCGCCCTGCTTTTTTTGCCTTTTCTTCAACGGAACAGAGGGAAAACGATTTTTGAGCTCAACAGTATTGCAGCTGGAAAATTTATCGGTTTCTTTTTAAATTTATTTATTTCCCTTTATTTTATTGGTGTCGTATGCTTTCAAACGCGGGTTTTGGGTGAGGTTGTCGGATTCTTTCTTTTAAAAAACACGCCGATGGCGGTTGTCGTGATTATTTTTCTGGCGGTTGCCATCTATCATGTGGCCGGGGGCGTTTACCCCATTGCGAAGGTATATGCGTATATCTTTCCTGTCACTATTATTATTTTCCTTATGCTTCTGATGTTCAGCTTTCGTTTATTTCAATTAGATTTTATCCGGCCCGTATTTGAAGGCGGTTATCAAAGTTTTTTTCATTTATTTCCTAAAACCCTTTTATATTTTTCAGGATTTGAAATTATTTTTTATCTCGTTCCCTTTATGAAAGATCCAAAGCAGGTAAAAAAAGCTGTCGCTTTGGGCATTGCAACCTCGACTGTTTTCTATAGCATTACTTTGTTTATCGTCATTGGCTGTATGAGTGTGGCTGAGACAAAAACAGTGACGTGGCCGACCATTTCACTCATTCACGCATTAGAAATCCCAGGGATTTTTATTGAACGATTTGACCTGTTTTTACAGTTAACCTGGACAGCCCAGCAATTTGCATGTATGCTCGGCTCGTTTAAGGGGGCACATATTGGATTAACAGATATCTTTCACCTGAAAAATAAAAACAACCCGTGGCTGCTTGCTGCACTGCTGGCTGTTACATTTTTCCTATCAATGTTTCCTGAAGATCTTAATGCCGTGTTTTATTACGGTACACTTCTCGGATATGTGTTTCTAGGCGTCATTGCAATACCATTTCTTATCTGGTTTTTAAGCTGGATACAGAAAAAACTGGGGAGGGATCAGCTGCAATGAAGACAATGATGAAACTTGCAGCAATGGTTCTGATGCTGCAGATGCTCTGCGGATGCTGGGATGTCAAAAATATTGAAAAACTGTCTTTTGCCAGAGGGCTTGCTATCGATGAAACTGATGACCATCAGTATAAATTAACGTATCAAAACCTTCTTCCCCAAAGTGAAGACAGCCAAGCATCCGGAAAACCCGAATTTGTCAATGTGATATCCCACGGGAAAACCATTCTAGAAGCAGTCAGTGATGTATCCATTAAAGACCCTCCTATCTATAGCGATCATTTAAAAGTCATTCTTCTGGGAGAAACACTCATGAGGAATCAAAACGTAGATCAGGTCTTCAACCATTTTATCCGGGATGATGAACTGCGGCGCAGCAGCTATTTGATGGCAGCCAGAGGGAAAGCCGGAGATATTTTTACGAAAGGAAGTCCGAAGCAGCAGCTGCCGATGCCTTCCGAAAAGCTGATTGATCTAACCAATAACAGCGGGTATAACGGGAAGATTATGTTGCCGCTGCGCATCGGCAGGGCTTCTATCTATTGCCAAAATGGCTACAGTTTTCTCATTCAAGCCGTGAAAAACCAAAAGGGAAAAGCAAAGTATGACGGGGCAGGTATTATCAAAAGCGGCAGTAATAAACTCGTTGGATTTCTTTCAGCTGGTGAAACCCAGACACTGACATGGGTCATGGGGACGATCCAAGGCGGCGTCATGCCGACGACAGATAAAGGACATCCGATTACGTTTGAGATTAAAAGGTCGAAATCTAAAATCAAGCCGGCCATTGAAAACGGAAAGCCTGTCTTTCAGATTTCTGTCAACACAAAGGGTATCCTGACAGAAGACCAAAATCCGAATGAAAACTCCTTTAGTAAAAGCTATTTGCACAGGCTTGAGAACATTTTTGAGAAAAAGCTTGAACGCGATGTAAAGAGGATTATGGATAAACTGCAGCATGAGTATAAAACCGATCCGGTCTTTTTATCCGACTACATCCGAATTCAATACCCTGAATACTGGAATAAAGTAAAAGGACATTGGGATGAAATATTTTCTGAGGCTGATTTTAAATACGATATTTCTTTCAAAATCATTAACTTTGGCACAGTCGGAAGATGAGCAATCAAAAGGGCGCGCATGATCGCGCACCCTTTTTTATGTTCCGACAGTCTGCTGTTTTCCAGCCGATCCTCCCTGTCCGTTTTTGTCCCTTAAATCCTGCTCAATTTCTTCAAGGCTTTTTCCCTTCGTCTCTGTCACTTTAAACCGGACAAATAAGAACGCCATGATACCGATCGCGGCATAAATCAGGAATAAATAACTGATGCCGATCGCTTCCATTAATATTGGATAGGTTAATGAAACAATCAGTGTCCCAACGTGCAGCATCAAGGTGGATACCCCGGTTCCGATTCCTCTGACATGGAGCGGGAATAATTCAGGAAGCATCACCCAGACAACCGGGCCCCAGCTAACCGCAAAAACAACGATAAACACGCCTAAACAAATGACTGTCGTCCATGAGGCAGCCGGAGTGTTATCGAAAAAGAGATTCACCAGTGCGAGAACGATCAAGCTGATCACCATCCCGGCATTCCCGAATAACAGTAGCGGCTTTCTCCCGATCTTGTCTATGATTTTTATCGCTACTAATGTCATGAGAACATTGACTGTGCCGATTCCGACCGTTCCTAAAATCGAAGCAGAGTTTCCGAATCCGACGTTGGTAAAGGTCTTTGGCGCATAATAAATGATCGTATTCGTTCCGATAAATTGCTGCAGAAACGCCAGTCCCAAGCCGGCAATCAGCGCGGGACGCACCCAAGGATCGAACAGCTCCTTCAGGCCTCCTTCATCCTGCTTTTCCGCTTCTTGAATATCATGTATTTCCTGATCAATATCTTTTGTGCCACGCAATTTTTCAAGAATCTTCTTCGCTTTGCCCTCTTCGCCGTTCGTGAACAGCCAGCGCGGGCTCTCCGGCATAAACAAAATGCCAATGAGCAAGAGCAGCGACGGCACAGCAGCCAATCCAAGCATCCAGCGCCACGCTTCGGCATCAGCAAATATGTAATTGACAATGTAAGAAAGAAGGATGCCGACCGTGATCATCAGCTGATTCAGGGATGACAGCGCCCCGCGTTTTTGTTTTGGCGCCAGTTCAGATAAATAGAGCGGTACGATGGTCGTCGATGTTCCGACTGCAAGTCCCAAAATGATGCGAAACAGCACCATGACTCCTGTATTCGGGGCGAGCGCCACACCCAGACCTCCTATACAAAACAGCAGCGCGGCCGCCATAATCGCTTTTTTTCTGCCGAAACGGTCAGTCAGCTTGCCAGCCGCTCCTGAGCCTAATATCGCCCCAACCAATAAGGAGCTGACAACAAGTCCTTCCGTAAAGGCGTTCAAGCCTAAATCCTTTTTCATAAATAAAATAGCTCCGGAAATCACTCCGGTATCATAGCCGTATAATGCGCCTCCCAGAGCGCCGAAAAAATAAAGCCATATATTAGACTGCTTTTTCATAAAAATGACTCCCTTTCTCCATTAGCTGCAATCATTCTGTGTCTGTGGCGTTTTTTAGAAATCTTTTAGCCTCTTTTTCTGGCCATTAAACCTTTTCATTCTTGCAGATCATAAGTTTCCAATCATTTACTTGCATTTTTTTCAATAGGACCGAAACATTTTCCCTCTTGCGGCGTCCAATATAAGGTGATTCAGCACATTATAAATTTCAATTTTCAAGAACAAGAACTTATAAATATAGGAATTTTTATCGAAAAATGTCTTTCGGTGAGTTGCCCTATGGCAAAATGAATGGTACGCTTCAAATATTAAAGAAACGCGAGGTATTGATATGGAGGAACGATCACAGCGCAGAAAGAAAAAGAGACGACTTAGAAAATGGGTGAAAATCGTTGCCGGTTTGATGGCTTTTCTTGTCATTGCGGCAGGCTCTGTCGGCGCCTATGCTTATGTAAAGCTGAATAATGCTTCTAAAGAAGCTCACGTCAGCCTTGCACGCGGAGAACAATCAGTAAAACGGATTAAAGAATTTGATCCCGGAAAAGATTCTTTCTCTGTATTGCTCTTAGGAATTGATGCCAGAGAGGAAAACGGCGAGAATGTCGATCAGGCAAGAAGTGACGCGAATGTGCTGGTTACATTTAACCGGAAAGAAAAAACAGCCAAAATGCTGAGCATTCCGCGTGACGCCTATGTCAACATCCCAGGCCACGGCTACGATAAATTTACACACGCTCATGCCTACGGCGGCGTTGATCTCACTGTGAAAACAGTTGAGGAAATGCTGGATATTCCAGTCGATTATGTCGTAGAAAGCAATTTCACAGCTTTTGAAGACGTCGTAAACGAGCTTAACGGCGTCAAAGTAACGGTAAAAAGCGATAAAGTCATTCAGCAAATCAAAAAAGATACAAAAGGAAAAGTGGTTCTTCAAAAAGGAACACATACGCTTGATGGAGAAGAAGCGCTCGCTTACGTAAGAACACGTAAAGCAGACAGTGACCTTTTACGCGGACAAAGACAAATGGAAGTGCTGAGCGCCATTATTGATAAATCAAAATCACTTAGCTCAATTCCGGCTTATGATGATATTGTGGATACGATGGGACAAAATCTGAAAATGAACTTATCTCTTAAAGATGCCATTGGCCTGTTCCCGTTCATCACTTCATTGAAATCAGTTGAGTCTATTCAGCTGACGGGTTATGATTATGAACCTGCCGGTGTGTACTATTTCAAGTTAAACGATACAAAACTGCAGGAAGTCAAAGAAGAGCTACAAAACGATTTAGGTGTATAATGAACGGGATGGCGATTACGCCATCCCGTTTTTACATATTTCCTTGTTGAAAATTATCAAAGTAACGTTTAGCCTTGATTTATATGGTTTATGTTTCTAAGGAAAGCTGAACATACTACACGAAGCAGCTTCATTTTTAAGGAGGTTCCCCCTACATATGAAATTAATTGCGATTGATTTAGACGGTACATTACTGAATAAAGAAAGCGTCATTTCTGCTGAAAACAGAGCGGCTATCAAACGGGCCGTTGATGCCGGCATCCTCGTCACCATTTGCACAGGAAGAGCAACATTTGATGTAAAAGCGCTGCTGGATGACTTGGACATCCCGATCATTGCGGCAAATGGCGGAACGATCCACGACACGGGTTACCGTTTGATCAGCCGGACATTAATGGATCAGGAGGCCGGTAAAGCGATCGCTGATTACTTACTCTCAAAAAATATTTACTTTGAGGTATATACAGATGACCATCTGCTTTCTCCTTTTGACGGCGAAGCTAAGCTGCATGCGGAGCTTGATATTCTAAAAAGCGCAAATCCAAACGAAAAGACGGATGAATTGTGGCAAGGAGCCATGACTCAGTTCAAGCAGTTTGGCATTAAACCGATCCCTCATATCGAATCGGTTTTTGACGGCAGCGAAAACATTTATAAGCTGCTTTGCTTCTCCTTTGACATGGACAAGCTGAAACAAGCGAAGGAAGAGCTGAAGCATCATAAAAAACTGGCACAAACCTCTTCCGGAAAACATATTATCGAAATCCTGCCGGCCTCTTCAGGTAAAGGACGCGCGCTGACAGAGCTGGCTGAAATATACGGAATTGAAACACAGGATATTTATGCGATCGGCGACAGTCCGAACGATTTGTCCATGTTTGAAGTCGCAGGACACCGTATCGCCATGGAAAATGCAATCGATGAATTAAAAGAAAAAAGCACCTTTGTCACAAAGAGCAATGACGAAAATGGTGTGGCTTACTTTATTGACCAGCTTCTTTCCGGCCAATATGCATAAAGAAAAGACTCCAGAGATTCTGGAGTCTTCAAATTTTTGACAAAATCCTAAAACGGTTTTAGTTTTAGGATTTTGTTATTTTTTCAGCGTGATTGAAAACCCTTGAAGTCTAGGAAAGGTGAGCATTGGAGCGGAGCGAATGTTCTAATTCGTGAGCACCGACGCGCAGACTTGACAACGAATGCGAGGGTTTGTCGACACGCTGAAGACTCCAGAGATTCTGGAGTCTTTGTCTTTTATTGCACCCGTACACTTCCCGCATATTTATCTTTCCAATACGTGCTTGTGTTCATATTGGTGATGGTCACACCGTTTGATAATGTGACATGAACAACTTGTCCGTTTCCGATATAGATAGCGGGATTTAAGCTTGTTGATTGGAAGAACACAATGTCTCCCGGCTTCAGGTCCGCCTTCTCAATCTTAGTTCCGGCTTTGTATTGGCTTGTTGCGTATCGAGGCAGGGAAATACCCGCTGCTTTCTGGTACACATACTGGACAAAACCAGCTGTATCAAACCCAGTCTCTGGAGACGCTCCGCCTTTTTTGTAAGGAACTTCTCCGATATAAAGCGTAGCTTCGGATACGATCGGATTTTCTTTTGGAATTGTCAGGTTGTCAAATCGGCGAATGCCTGTCATCTTCGATTTCCAGTAATCCTCTGATAAGTAGGAAATGGTTACTTTTTCTGAACGGCTTGCCTGAATAAATCTTCCTCCGCCAGCATAAATGCCTGCATGTGAAATTCCCGTTTTGTACGTATTGCTGAAATAGACAACATCACCAGGCTTTATGTTCTGAGGCGCCACCTTCTCACCCACTGCCCACTGCTGTTCGGCTGATCGCGGCAGATATATGCCGAGTGCCTGTTGAAACACATATTGCACGAGCCCTGAGCAATCAAAGCCTTCTGACGGTGTGCTTCCGCCAAACACATATGGAATGCCGATATATTTTTCGGCCTCCTCAACGACAGGAACATCAGCCGTGGCCGGATCGGCTGCGATTCGTCTCGCCCCGATATAAGATCCGCTCCAATAGCTGCTTTTTGTGTAATTGGTGATGATAACCCCTTTTGATAACGTACTGTGAATCATTTGGCCGTCTCCGATGTAAAGAGCGACGTGTGTCGGAGCAGTCCCGGTGCTTCCCTCTTTTTTGAAAAATAAAATATCGCCCGGCTTCAGGTCTTCCGGCTTTACGGCCGTTCCGACTTTATACTGGTCGTTCACAGATCTCGGCAGATGAATATCAGCCTTACTGAAAACATATTGAATCAATCCCGAAGGATCGAATCCCTCTCTCGCCGTTTCACCGCCGTATTTATACTGATACCCAAGCAGTTTTTTTGCTTCGCTGACGATCAATTCAGATGATGTATCAGCCTCCGCAATCTCCGCTTTTGTCATAATTGGAACCAAAAAACAAATGATAACCGCCACAAGCAAAAACTTCTTCCAGTTTGCCAGTGTGTTCACTTTTATTATCTCCTCCTCTTTTTGCAGTTTTAACATCGGTATTTTTTTGAATATGTTAAGAAACTTTTTGAAATTTTTACAGAATGAATATGCTGGGCAAATAAAAAGAGAATGTCTCATCAGACACTCTCTTTTTCGAATTATTTATTGGCGTTTACCGGTTCTTCCTGCTGTTGGATTTTATGCATTTCCGTATTAATCTTCTGTTTTTCCTGATCTGTCAGCTGATCATTGAATTTAAAAGCTGACATAAACATGAACACAATGGCTACGGCAACAAACGGCCAGCTAGCTTTGACAAATTTCATCTTTATCACTCCGATTATTTAGATTTTAGTTTGTCGCTATGATCAACATCAAACATCAGTTTTCCGTCTTCTACTTTCCATGCGAAATTAGAGTCTTTTGTCAGTTCGCGAATAATTGTTTTCTGTTTGAGGCTGTCTTTTTTGACCGGTGCAGGCGTCGCTTCATGGATATCAATCGGCGTCACTTCGAAGTGGCCTGTTCCGTTTTTCTTCAGGTGATACTGAACCAGTGCACTGTCTCTCGTTCTCGTCCAGCCTTGGTCAAAGACAAAGTTGCCGAGGCTGTAGAAAATGACGGTTCCGTTATACACTTCAATCGGTTCCAGTACGTGCGGGTGATGGCCGACGATGATATCAGCTCCCGCATCAGACATGGCTCTTGCAAGCTGGCGCTGACGGTCGTTTGGATCGTTGTCATACTCTTGTCCCCAATGTGACTGCACAACGACGATGTCCGCATGTTTTTTCGCTTCTGAAATCATAGGAATAAAGATTTCAGGATCTGCGGGCAGCACGCCCGGCGTATTCTTTTTAGCCGCGAAGCCTTTTCCGGACACATCTGTAAAGCCGAGCGTGGCAATCGTTACCCCATTGACTTCCTGGTACGAAATATTCTTTTTCGCATCGCTTAAGCTGTATCCTGCTCCAACGATATCCAGATCTTGTTTTGCAAATTCTCCAAGTGTATCTTTCATCCCCTGAGCGCCGTAATCCATTGCGTGGTTGTTTGCGCTGTTGAGAACCGTGAAGTTCATATCTTTTAAGACTTGCACTGATTCCTTATTCGTCTGCAGATGAATTTCTTTATCTGCTTGTTTATAATTCTTTTTATAGGTTACCGGGTTTTCGAAGTTTCCTGCTACATAATCCGAGGCTTTAAAAATCGGTTCAACATATTGAAAAATACTGTCTGCCCCTTTTTGATCCGTTACTTTTTCAACATAGCGGCCCATCATAATATCACCGACAAACGAGGCTGAGAGAACGTCGTCAGAATACGTTTTGACCTTCGGCGTTTCTGCTTTTCCAGCCCACATAAAAGCGAACATGAGGACAAAAACGATCGGAATGGCGATAAATACGTGCTTATTGGTTTTCTTTTTTTGCTGTTTTGTCAGCTTTAGCAGCTTTTCATGAAAGCTCAGTTCTTTTTTCATCGTTTGACACACCTTACATTAAATTAAGTAGTAAACAAACATGATAGCAAAGGTCGCTCCGCTCAATAGCAGCGTGCTTCCGAACGTAATGGTTAATCCTTGTTTCTGAATGGTATTGGCAATTAAACCTGGCACGATGATGCCGATTCCTCGAAATTCTGCGATTTCAAATGGTACAATCGGGTATAAGAAATCAAACGCGATTTTCAGGACAATCCCTGTTATCAGCATGGCAGCGAATTTTCTGCGCCCGTATAAAATCATAAATTTGGATAAACCGTATTTCACAATGACATAAGTGAGCAAGCTCACTAACAAAACGAGTAAAATAAAGACCGGCTGATTAAACACAAGTCCTAAATATCCCGGTACAACAAGTCCTGCCGGCACGATTCCTGTTTTTTCTGCAAAAATCAAACTGAGTAGTACACCTAAAATTAGTGCAATGTATAAATCTGATCCGAACATGTCTGCATTTCCTCCTAGCTTACGAGCTGCTTAACCTTGTATTCGTGGATTTTTTCAATTAAAGGCTCTGCGGCACCATGAATATTGCCGACGCCATATATGACACGGTTGTGCATTCTTTTCTTTAACAATTCCATAATTTCTTCTGTTGACTTGTACTCTAGATCATGCAGTTTGTCTGCAGGAATTTTGCCTTCTTCGTAGGCTTTTACGATCGGTTCTGTTGTTTCACCAATTAAGATCAGTTCACTTGCTTCAATATAGGGCAATACGTCATTTGCGAATTGCTGTGTCCGATCGACACGGTCTGCGCGGCAGTTCATGATGATGATCGGATCATCGGTCGGGTAACCGATTTCTTTTACACGTTTCCATATATTCAAAGTAGAAGAAGCGTCGTTTGCGGCAAACCCATTAACAAAGTGCCCAGGCTCGCTCGGACTGATCAGCGGAAGAATTCTCATTGCTCCCGGATCTGGCGGCGCATTCAGCATTCCTTTAAACGCTGTTTCTTCGTCAATGCCGAGTGCTTGAGCCACACCCAGTGCCAGAGAAGCGTTATCAGGGAATACCATGTATTCAAATTTACGCAAATATTCATCTGTAATTTTTGAGTTATCAGCAATGATGACTTTTGTGTTTCGTTCTTTTGCTTTTTGTTTAAAGAACTCGGTATATTCACTATCTGTAATCACAAGATGGCCATTATAAGGAATTGTAGCAGTAAACGCTTCCGCAATTTCATCGAGCGTAGGCCCCATGACATCCATATGGTCTTCTAAAACGTTAACGATCACGCCGATATTGGCTTGCAGAAGTTCTTCCTGAAAGATAATTTGATAATCCGGGTTAACAGCCATGCATTCACTGACAATCGCATTAGCCCCTCTTTCTACTGTTTCTTTCATGACTTCTTTTTGCTCTCCGATATTCGGTCCCTGAGGTTTCCGTTTAATCGGCTTTTCCTCCGGTGTATCCCAGTAAATCATTCTTGCGTCTGTTCCTGTTGTTTTTCCAACAGTCTTGTAACCGGCTTCTATTAATATTCCGGTTGTCAGCCTTGTCACAGTCGATTTCCCTCGGATGCCGTTAATATTCACTCGAACAGGGAGGGCATCAATGTTTTTCTGATGTCGTCGTTTTTCTAATATTCCGATGACCAGTATGACAGCACAGGCTATAATGAGTAACCACATTGCTTTTCGACATCTCCTTCTATATTGTTGTAAATTCATTCATCAGTATATAGAATCACTATGAATTCTCAATCGGCATTATGTAACATAATCTTCCCTAATCCACTAAGCCAAACTTCTCTTTTGAAAGAGATTTTGTACCCACAAACTGTTTTCTATTTTTGGAAATAGGCAGGACTTACACCTTATCTCTTTTTTAAAAAAACAAAAGGAATGCGCTTTCATTTTTCTCTTGATATCCTTCTGGACGTATAGTCACACCTCGGTGTTTGCATTTAATATGTATTTCAAATCAATCTTTTTTTCAGCCTATGATATCAAGCTTTTCCTGCTATAATGCGTGTTTCCGGTTCTTATGAACACAAAATATTTTTTTCCTGTTTCTTAAGGACAAGGTCATAATGTCACCCTTTCTGCATGGAAGCGGCAATATTAGGCCCATACCAAAATGACTAATGGGATCATTCATGAAAACGCTAAACATCCGGGTCCGATTTCTCTAACATAATTAAACATTTTCTGGGCGGATAGTCTTTTCTGTTTCTCCTCATTTACAGGTCTAAACGCATGACTTTGAAACAATTTTAATAAAACTTAATATTTGTTCAAGAAATCTTCATCCAGAATTGTGAAGACTTTGTCAAAAAAAGAGTGAAAACCTTAAATTTCTCAATTATATATAC
>NZ_JAJSOZ010000031.1:0-16721 GCF_021282335.1 Bacillus sp. G16
GAGTTATCGTTTTGCATTTAGGCTAGAAGGGAGAGGGGAATTTTATTTAAAAAAACTGAAAATCAATCAAGTATTTGAAGAAATTACCGTACCAAATAATACTGGTGTTAATCGCTCCATCACTCTATCGAAAGCTTCAAAGGTAGAACAATTCATTGATTCAATAGAAAAACATACACAGATTTATAAAAATGAAAAAAAAGATTTGAGAATTGCTGCTATTCTTGATGAGTTTAGTTATGAATGTTTTAGGCATGATGCTGAAATTTTAAGACTATCAAAAACAGATTGGGATACTGAGATAATAGAATTTGATCCCCATTTTGTATTTGTAGAATCATGCTGGCAGGGAAATCAAGGACATTGGCAATATGAAGTTGCAAATTTACATAAAAACAAACACCGAACAGCATTAAAGAAGCTAACGGAATTTTGCAAGACGCAAAAAATAAAAACGGTATTCTGGGATAAAGAAGGTTATGAGAATTTTGAGTTTTTTAGAACAGCTGCCAGTTATTTTGATTATATTATGACTGCTGACGAAAACACGGTAGAGAGGTTTAAAGACATCTCATCAATTAATGAGGTAGGAATCTTGCCGTTTGCGGCTCAGCCGAAAATTCATAATCCAATAAATAAAAACCTGCATCACTTGGGCGGAATAGCGTTTGCTGGCTCTTATTACAATAATAAACATGAATCTAGAAAAAGAGATATTGAAGAAATAATAAAACCCGCGCTTGATTTTGGGATTGATATATATGACCGTTACTATAATGTGCCTGCGGAAAAAAAAGTGAACAATACATGGCCAGAGGAATATCAAAAACATATTGTTGGATCTTTAAATTACAGTCAAATGAATGTCGCGTATAAAAATTACAATATGTTTGTAAATGTAAATTCAGTGCAAAACAGTAAACACATGTTTGCGAGAAGAGTTTTTGAACTCATGGCAAGTAAAACAATGGTTATTTCTGGACCTTCTCAAGGGATAAAGGGATATTTCGGGCAGTTAGTCCCTGTTACTTGTTCAAAAGAAGAAACAATTAACATTTTAAAAACATTTTTGCATAATCCAGTTTATCGAGAAATGTATGAAAAGAAAGGACATCGACTTGTTTTAAATTCGCATACTTACAAAAATAGATTGCAAGAGATTTGTGATCATATTGGTATAGATATTAATTTGTTAGAAAAACCCAGGATCTCTATTATCTCTTCAACTCAGCGTACTGAATATATGGAGAATCTTTATAACAATGCTCGCCATCAAACTTATCAAAACCTTGAGTTAATTATTATTCTAAATAAGAATTCAATGGATGCAGAGGAATGGAAACAAAAATTTTCAAGTCTTCATTTCCCGGTTAAAATACTTCAAGTAGATGAAAATGTGTCCTTAGGTCACTGTTTAAATAAAGCAGTCCAGTGTTCTACAGGAGAAATAATAGCTAAATTTGATGATGATGACTACTATGCACCTCACTACTTGGAAGATATGTTGCATTCAATGGAATACTCAGGGGCCGATATTGTAGGGAAGAGCGCACATTATGTATACCTAGAAGAGAGAGAACTGCTTATTCTAAAAACAGTTGGATCAGGTGCGGAAAGATATTCTGATTTTATCTCTGGGGCAACTTTAGTATTTAAAAAAGAAGTTTTTGTTTCTCTGGGAGGATTTTCAGATAGAAATAGAGGAGAAGATTCAGATTTCCTTAAAAGAGCAAAGAAGAATGGAAATATTATATATTCTAATGACAGTTGGAACTTCTGTTTAGTCAGACGTGCAAATCGAAATAGCCATACATGGAATATCACAGCAGATGATTTGTTGAGGAATTCAACTGTACATTCAATGTGTAAAGATTATAAAAAACCAATTACTATTTAATATAGGAGGTTCAAAACAAATGAAAGTTTGTGTAATTGGCCTAGGTTATATTGGCCTTCCCACATCAGTAATGTTTGCTAAATATGGAGTGGATGTAATAGGTGTTGATGTTCAACCGCATGTAGTAGATAGTCTAAATAATGGTGAAGCACATTTAGAAGAACCAGGATTACAAGAACTTCTAGATGAAGCTTTAGCAAATGGAAATTTCAAAGCCCAACTCGTTCCTGAGCCCGCAGATGTCTTTATTATTGCTGTACCAACTCCTAATAACATTAATGACAATATGTCTTGTGATTTAACTTATGTATTACAAGCAGTAGATAATATTATCCCTTATATTCGAAAAAGAAGCACTATTATAGTTGAATCAACCATTGCCCCAAGAAGTATAGAGGATTATGTTCAGCCTCTATTAGAGAAAAATGGGTTCACCATTGGTGAAGACATATACCTAGTGCATTGTCCAGAGCGAGTAATGCCTGGTAATATATTCCATGAACTTGCTAATAATATGAGAATTGTTGGGGGCATAACTCCTTCTTGCAGTGAAGCTGGAGAAAAAGTATATAGAACTTTTGTAAAAAGTAAAATAGTCAAAACAGATGCAAAGACTGCAGAAATGTCCAAGTTAATGGAGAATACGTATAGGGATGTAAATATCGCTCTTGCAAATGAACTTACAAAGATATGTAATGATTTACATATTAATGCTTTGGATGTCATTGAAATGGCTAATATGCATCCAAGGGTTAATATCCATAGTCCAGGTCCAGGTGTAGGTGGACACTGTCTGGCTGTTGACCCATATTTTATCGTTGCAAAAGCTCCGGAAACAGCAGATTTAATAAGTCGATCTCGGTCAATTAACTCATCAATGCCTATCTACATAGTGGAGAAACTTAGAGAAATAATGGAAATGGTTAATGGCCGTACCATTACAATTGGAGGAATGGCTTATAAGGGAGATATTGATGATTTACGTGAAAGTCCAGCATTAGAAATTTTAGAAATGCTAAAGTCAGAGAAGAAATATGAGGTCAGAGCTTATGACCCTTACGTTAACCATTCCGATAATGCTCAAAACTTGGCAGAGGCATTGGAGGGATCAGATTTATTTCTTATTTTAACTGATCATAGCTTATTTAAAACGATAAATGATGAAGATATTAACAGAATGTCAAATAAAGTGATTTTTGATACAAGAAACATTGTAAGCAATGTACCAGAAGACTGCGAATGTATCAATTTAGGGAGTATCCATAATTTCCTGAATAAGCCTGTTTTGAATGTATAATAAGATTATTGATATTTATAAAATATAGGGGGGGATAGTGATTCAATGAGAAAATATTTATACCTTTTTTCTTTCGTTATTTTATTCTTTCTTACATTGAGTTTTTATGGAGAAAGAGTTTTAGCTTATACTGACACATCAACATATAAAGTAACGATCAAAGATGAATTTACTAGTGAGGATAAAGTCAAGGGAATTTCAAATAAAATTAAAAACGATACCGGCTGGGATGCTAATTATAAACTGACAGGTAACACAACAAAAGCATTTAAAATAATAACAGGCGGATTTTACGGAGAAGACAAAGTAAAAGATGTATTAAATGATTTTGAACAGATTACAGGGATATATGGAAGTTATTCTGAGAATGGGAATGTTCAAACCATATACCAAATTACCACTGGCGGCTTCACTGGTGAATCAAAAGTAAAACAAGTACTAGATATGCTACAAGCACAAACTGGAGTAAAAGGGACTTATACTTCAACCGGAGAGAAACAATATTATTATCGAATTGTTTCAGGCGGTTTCCAAAGTGAACAGCGAATTAAAGAGGTTTTAAGAAAGTTTGAAAATGAAACAAGCATTAAAGGAAGTTATGAACCTATAGGTGATTCAAAGATCACTTATACTGTACTATCTGGCGGTTTTTCTACAGAAGATAATGTTAAAAAGGCTGCGGCGGAAACCAAAAGTCAAACTGGTATTGAGGCTTCTTATGAGAAAATACCTGACTCAGAATCATACAGGTTGGTGATCAGTAATATTACTGAAAGTGAATTAGCTGTCATTGAATCCTTTTTTGGAAAAAAGAACTGGTGGTATGTTAAGAAAGAGATAAATAACCAATCCTATCGCTTGATTTCAGAACCAATATTGGATGACCAAATTATTGATAAAGGTTTGTCATTTTTTGAGTCCAATAAATGGTGGGCAAGCAAACAAAAAACTGATCAGCTGGGAGAAAATAAGTTTAGAATTACTACTGAAAAAATTAGTGATAAAACAAAACTTCAAAAAGCGCTGAATTTTTTTGAGTCCAATAAATGGTGGGCTGTTTCTCAAAAAACAACAATCAAAGGTTATAGAATTACATCTGAAGTTATAAATTCAGAAGCTGTCTTAAATAAAGGACTAGACTATTTCAAAGGAAAAAATTTATGGGCTACTTATAGTAATTTATCAAAAGATACTTATAGCATAAACCTAAATGAAGAGTTCACAGGAATTGAAAATGCTACATCAGCAGTAAATAAATTATCTAATATTTATGGACTAAATGCAGAAGTTGTTAAGATCAAAGATGGTCCTCAAATAATGAATACCAACTACAATCTTACACTTTCTGATATGATTTCAAAGCAGATGAATGCAAATCCGCAAACGGATTCAGCTGCGTATGTTTCACTCTCATATATTAACACTTCAACTTCAACAGTAACTGCTGATTATCTAAATGTTAGATCATCTCCTGAAGTGAAAAGTGATAATATAATAGGACAAGTCCAGAAAGGTGATAAGGTAACCATTATTAGCAAGGAAGGAAACTGGGCTAAAATAAATTTGGGGTGGCGAAAAGCAAGCCGAGAAGAAGTCACTTACTATATTAACCCAGAGAACTTTTCCATTAGTGGTAAATATTACTTTCAGTTTTTAAAGTTATCTCAATACGCAGGACTTACAGCTATAGAAGTTAACAATAAAATCCTGAAGGGAAAAGGGATTCTGGAAGGTAAAGGTGAATCCTTTATTAAGGCTGCTGAATCTAATAATATCAATGAATTATACCTCTTATCGCATTCTTTATTGGAAACGGGAAATGGTTCATCAGAGTTAGCGAATGGTGTGATGTACAATGGCAAAAAAGTTTATAACATGTATGGAATTGGTGCTTACGATGGAGATGCAGTAACCAAGGGAGCTCAATATGCATATAATCAAGGCTGGTTTACACCTGAAGCTGCAATTTTAGGCGGAGCAAAATTTATTGGCTCAAGCTATATTCACAATGCAACTTATCACCAAGATACACTATATAAAATGAGATGGGAACCGAGCGTAAGCCATCAATATGCTACAGATATTGGCTGGGCTTACAAACAAGTTAATAGAATGTATAGTTTGTATACTCTATTAGATAACTATACATTGTATTATGATATTCCTAAATATAAATAAAAGGTTTCAAAATCCAGAAACATTGTTTCTGGGTTTTGTTTATTATGAAAAAAGCAAGGTGATTCGTTTGGAAATAAATCAGTTAAGGAAAGAGACTATAAAATTTATCGATTTAAAGGAATACAAAATAAGAATTGAAGAACCCTACTTACTATGTGTTACAACTGAAGATGGAGTGCCATTTGAGTTTTTGATAAATATAAGGCTGAATCAAAATAAATTGCTCATTTTAAGCTCAGGAGCATATGACAATGTGAAACTAAAACCTCCAGTTTTTCAAAGATATACATGGATGACAGAGTTCAACCATTCTGTTGTTTATTTTAATGATCCAACACTCTATATAAATCAGAAGTTATCAATAGGATGGGGACAGGGAACAAAAAATCATTTCTATTTAGCCACAATTACAAATGTAATAAGAGAAATTGCTTATAAGATTAAGGTTAACACGAAAGATATATTCTTTTATGGCAGTTCAGCAGGAGGGTTTATGTCGTTAATTCTCGCTAGTTTTCTTAGGGCTAATGCTATCGTTAACAATCCACAAACTGATGTATGTACATTCTATCAATCACATGTAGACAGACTATTTGAATCTCTTTATCCTAATGAAGATAAACATGAGGTGATTAAGCAGTTTCGGTATAGATTAAATGTATGTGCATTTTTTCAAAAGTTAAAACATGTTCCCAAAATTTTCTATTACCAAAATTATGCTTGTGGTTTTGACGTGGAAACGCAACTTTTACCTTTTCTTAATTCCATTAAGAGTGAAAAAACTTTGGCGCACCTCACAGCTGATAAAGAAATTGAACTTCATTTATATTATGACGCTGAACTAGGCCACAATCCCTTAAATAAACAAAAAACAATGGAAATTATTCATAAGGCAATGTTTGGTTCATAAACAGTGATCAGTACAAAGTTAAGATTACTTAGAATAGAATCTCTAACTGCTATTACTGTAAGCGGGGTCTCTGTGTTTCATAACAAATAGTTAATTAATTTAGGAGAAACAAGCTGAAAGGATCTAATTTAATAAAAGTGTTCCTTACTTGATTTATATGAGGAATTTTTTTCTTCATTATACAAACAGCGTGTAAACAATATAGTGGTAATAAAAAAACACCTTTTGCAGCTGCAAAAGGTGTTTTTCATTTATCTTTTAAGGACTTTATCGTCCAACGGCTCCTCTTCCTGAGGGAAGACAATCTGATCAACTACACGTTCACTTGCTTTTCCGTCAAGATCATCGAAGAAATAGTGAACAAATGAATCTATTTGCTCAAAGTTATACTTCTCTTCTTTAATGATCGAAATCATTTGATCAGACGTTTTCGCAAGCGGACCAGGAATAAAGTCAAAGTAATCGTAATAGAAATCACGTTTGCGAATATAATCATCTACATCATAGCTGAAGAAGATCATCGGTTTATTTAATAAAGCATACTCAAAGCACACAGAAGAGTAATCCGTAATCAGAACATCTGTTACTAGCAATAGCTCGTTAATTTCCCTGAAAGAAGAGAAATCATAAAAGAAATCGCTGTACTGATAAGGGATATTGGCATCGTTTCGTACGAACGGATGAATCTTAAATAAGAAGATATATTCATCCTTTAACTCACGATACAGACGGTCAAAATCAAGCACTTCAAAAGGATAGTGAGCTGATTGCTGACCGTTTCCGCGGAAGGTAGGTGCAAAAAGAATAACCTTCTTATCCTTAAGAAACGGGTATTCCGTATATAGACGTTCTTTCACAAATGCCTTCTTCGCTTCATCAAAGAAAAAGTCTGTTCGCGGTACGCCAGTGGCGATGACGTTCTCAATGTCTACACCGAAGCCCTCTGCATAGTGCTTTCGTATATTTTCAGAGCTGACAATAACCTTCGTGTAGTTTCTATGGTTTTTCGAATGCGGCGACGGTCCTCCCGGCAGCCCGATTCGGCTGTAGCCGAATGTCTTAAAGGCGCCGACAGCATGCCACAGCTGGACAAGGTCAGCATTTTTACGGATTTTCAACGGATAAATAATCGGATAAAAATCATCAATAAAAATGATTTTGCTTGTCGCAAAATGATATGCCATAGACATCAGTTCAGACAGGCTTTTTCTGTCTCGAATGCTGCTCTTTAAGAAAAATTTGAAATCGAAGTTTTCTTCGCGCTTCAGCAGTTCTTCATAAACAAATTCGAAGTTTCCTGTCATATCAAGCCGGCTGTCAGAAGCAAAGACGATCTTATTGGACTTAATCGGCAGCAGACGGAACACATCATAAGCAAAATGGAACAAGCTCGTATTCAGCTTACGCAAAAAGCGGTTTGCTTCTTTCCCAGTATCTAGCTCCAAAAGGCTCGGATCAATTTCCTGCAGTTTGTTGCAAGACAAGTTAATGGTCTTTTCGCCCTCATCATAGTTAACGATCAAATTGAACTTCATCAGCTTTTTAGCAGAATGAAATTCCATCTTTGTAGCATACACATCATTAGAGAGGAAATTGCTGACGTTTCCGACCGTATGCACTTCCTGGTGTTTTACATTTTGGTCATCTACAGCTTCAATTTCGAGAAACAATTTATACTCGCCCTGCGGAAGAGGCTTGTCATTCATCAGCTTAGAAAAGTTAATTTGCTGTGAAAATCCTGCCCACTTATAGGCCCCAGGCACATTTGAAGTATCAATTGACAGCCGATCTACCGGAACATCCCGCAGTGAAACAGCTGTAAATAAAACACCGTTGTTCACCAATAATAAACGTTTACGAACCTGATCCTCTTTTTGAAGCGGCAGGCCCTTGATATACATATAACCCGCAATTTTAAGAATTGATCCATTCCAAGAAAACTCAGAAATTTTTCTGACAGGGACTTGCTGGTTTTCTTCAATTCGCTTGGTTTTATCGAAAAGAGAAAAAACCCTGTTATCTGTCGTATGGACAATGACAGCTGCATTTTCTTTTTTCGTTTTCTTTTTTGATCTGAAAAGTCTGTTCTTAATCTTTCTGGCCAGCTTCACTTTGTACCTCACTTTCTCCTAATCGGCACCAGATGTTAAAAATGATGAAATAAAATCGGCTACCCGCTCTGAAGATTTGCCGTCTTGATGGGTAATAAATGTCTGTGAAAATGCTTCAATCCGCTTTTTATCAGCCTCGTGATCACTCTCGATATCGTGTACAAGCGATGGAACATCCTTAGAAATCGGCCCGGGTACAAACGATTCAAACGGATAGTAGAAATCACGTTCTTCCAAGTAGTCTTCTAAATCCGGGCAGTAAAAATACATCGGACGTTTCAGCAGGCTGTATTCGAAAATGACTGAAGAATAATCGGTTATCAGTCCATCGGAGATTGCCATCAAATCGTACAAAGAGTACGAATCGGTTAAATCCAGCACAAAATCATCCTCTTCCGTGTGCGCATGCTTGCGCATATACGGATGAAGATGGAGCATCACGACATAATCTTTATGGTTTAGCGCCGATTTTAATTGTAGCAGATCAAGCGGGGTAGCGTCACCCTCTTGATGATGTCCGCTGCCTCGAAAAGTAGGTGCATACAAAAGCTTTTTCTTATGCTTAAGTTCAGGATAAGCCCGATGAAACTCATCCAGTACAGTGCGAATATGTTCCTTATGATAAAAATAATCCGTCCTTGGAATGCCGAGCGGCAAAATCTGCTTTTCCCCCATTTGAAAAGCTTCGGCAAAATGCGGCACGGCAGCGGGTGCACTGACAATCGCATAATCATAGTTAGAATGCACGGGAACAATCTTCAGATAATCAGAAGATGGGCCAAACGGCTTGTTCACTATGCTGTAGCCGAATTTTTTAAACGCGCCGCAAGCATGCCAAAGCTGGATGGCGACAGTTTCCTTGCGTTTTGGCACAACATACAAAGGAAAATAATAATCATCCAACAAAAGCACACGACACGTGGCAAGGTGATATAACGAGCTGAAAAGATGAAGCAAATATGCAGCTCGTCCGATCAATCCCTTATCCATCTTGCGGAAAAGCAGGGTGATGCGAAGAGACGGATCTTGCTTCAGCTTTTCATAGACATCTTTAAAATTATCACTTAAATGATCCTCACGATAGGAAGCTATGACAACTTTGTTGTGCTGTACTGGTAATAAAGCGCTCAATAGTTTATAAGCAGTGCCGAATACTCCTTTTACGATTCGTGTAAGGAATGTTTTCACTGTTTAAATTTCCCATTCGATAACAGTTTTTCCCCAAGATGAAGTCAAATCTGCTTCAAACGCGTTTGTAATTTCCTCAATACTGCGTACCGGGAAGCGTCCGCCTACTAATGTTTCTAAATAATCAACGACTTCAGGGTATTGAGCTAAAAAGTCCACAGTACGGGCAAAATCCTCGCGTCCGCTGCGGCTGCTGCCGATCAGCGTAATTCCTTTTTCAAGCACCATTCTCGTTTCAATTTCAACAGGGTATTCAGATACGCCTAAGAGCGCTACACACGCTTCAGGATGAACATGGGCAATGATCTGCTCAATTGCGCTTTCACTGCCGCGTCCGCCTACACATTCAAAGGCATGATCGATTCTGACATCCTCAGGAATGTCGTTAATTTGATAAGCTGCATCAACAAAAGAAAAATGATCAAGCTTGTAAGGTGTTTTTCCGAAGATAAACACTTTGCTGTCCGGATATTTCTTCTTCAGGAGAAGCGTCATGATAAATCCGAGATTTCCGTCTCCCCAGACACCGAATGTGTCGCGCTTCTTGTGTGCCATTCGCTCAAAGCGGGAAAGCGCATGAACTGCAATCGTAATAAGCTCAGTAAAGGCTGCGACATGCGGATTAATGCTGTCCGGAAGTTCAACGAGCCGATCTGGCGCCATGAACATGTAATCCTGCATAAATCCATCATAGCCGCTTGAACGGAATCTGCTGGAACGCAGGTAATTCTCCGCAATGACTTCATGCTCTTCAACTGGTGTATTCGGAACCATAACAACCCGTGTTCCGACTTTAAATGTGCCTGTCGGATCAAACATGACTTTCCCGATTCCTTCATGAATCAGAGCCATCGGCAGTTTTTTATCCATCGCTTCTTTGCCCCGTGAGCCAGTATAATAGCGCTGGTCGGCAGCACAGATCGATAAATGGGTAGGACGGACGACGACCTTATCTGAATGGACAACTTTATCTTTATACGTCACTTCAAATTGTCGGGCAGAAACTAAACGATACGTTTGATTAATCATTGTGAAATTCGCTCCTGTAAAATGGCATTAGCCACTTTTAAGTCATATGGTGTCGTTACTTTAATATTAAAGACTTCACCGCGGACCAGCTTCACTTTTTCACCTGCTAACGAACAGATCTTGCAAGCGTCAGTCAGGACAGCTTTTTGTTCATCGGACAGTTTATTATAAAGCTCGACCAATTTGCTGATCCGGAAGCTTTGCGGTGTTTGCCCCTGATACATGTTATCGCGGACAGGAATATCAGAAATAAATTCCTGGTCTTCTGAAGCGATAATCGTATCAATGGCTGAGATAACGGTATCGACCGCACCGTATTGAAGAACTGCATCAATGTTTTCGTCGATAATGCGATGAGTCAGAAACGGCCGCACAGAATCATGAGTGATGATCACGTCATCATCCTGAATGCCGAATTCTTTTTCAATATAGCGGATACCGCTCATAATAGATTCATTACGGTCGCTGCCGCCTTCAACAACAATCAGGCGATCATCCTGCCCGATGAATTTCTTTAAAATGTCTTTTGTATGGTTAATCCACTCTTTAGGTGAAACGATTAAAATCTTATCGAAACGGTCATTTAATAAAAACTTTTCAACCGTATGAATGATAATTGGGCGTTTATTTAACGGCAAAAACTGTTTTGGCATATTGACGTTCCCCATGCGGGAACCTTTTCCACCGGCTAAAATCTCAGCATAAATCATAAAATGACTCCTTCCTTACTACAACTCATAATGTTTTATAAAGGGTTTTCATATTATTTGCAATACCGATCTCTATTATATATAAAGATCAGCTTGATTTCTCATGTACATAGCTTAAAAGCTGCTTACTGGCATTCCCTCTCGAGTACAGATTCCACTCGCGTGAAAAGCGCTCCACTTCAGATTGGAGCTTGTCCATATCTTTCAGCTGGTCCAAGAGCATTCCTGAATCATGGCAAGGCACCCCGGGTATCACCTCAGTATAATGCTGAATTAAACCGCGGGTTCTGCTGTAAGCTTCCATATCATACGTATAAAACAAAATGGGTTTGTCCAACAGCGCAAATTCAAAAGGGACAGAAGAATAATCTGATATTAACAGATCGCTCATTTTTAAAAGGTCTGCAAGAGGGAGGTCTGAAACATCTTTTATCCACGCACTATCCTCAGGTAATTCAGCAGATTGCTTCATAACAGGATGAAGTTTTACTGCAAGTAAATATTCTCCTTTTAAATCATGCTGCAAGTGTTTTTCTGAAAACGGCAGCGAAAAGCTTTCGAACCGGTCGTCCCTAAAGGTCGGTGCATACAGAATGATTTTTTTCTCTACCGGCAGATGATATTTGCTTTTAAGGTCATTGCTGTTTTCCCGCGCCTCATAGTAAGCATCGGTTAAAGGTACACCAAACCGAAGAAATGTATCACCTTTTATGTCGAAAAATTCCTTGAATATGTCAGCCATATGTTCAGAACCGACGACAATCCGATCAAATGAAGCATACACTTTTCGAAAGCGTCTTACGTCAGCCCGTGACCGGTTTTGTGTGTTGATATCCTTTAACCCAAATCGCTTAAACGCTCCGTTCGCATGCCACACTTGGATACACTCGATATCAGGCCTGCTGGTAAGAACGGTCGTCAAAACAAAATAATTATCAACAATCACAGATTTGCTGCTCAGCATAGAAAAGACCGCTTTACATATATGAAGCGGGTGTTTTTCGTTAATAACTGAAACAGTAAGCGAAGGAAATTCCTTTTCCAGCGATTTGGCATGCTGGGTAAGCAGCACATGAATGGGAAAGGAATAATGTCCCTTCTGATATTCCTTTAATATTGCTCGGGCATTATCAGGAAAGGAAACGAGAAGGGTCACTTGACTTCCTGGTTTGACCCAAAACAGCATTGTGCCAATGACTTTGACGAACACATAATAAAAAAACACAAACCAGGATTTCATTCTGTCATCAGCTCAAAATGGCTGTCACAGATTGTCCGCAGGCACAGGGAAAGATTCATACATTTCATTACATACCATAGCTCCTTTAAGACCGATTACAGATGGCGTGATTGATCCTTGACCTGTCCTGTATATTGCGGCTTTGCTGAAGCTCGTTCATGTTTCAGCACGGCTGTAACATACTTAGGAATGCTCAGCATTCTTCTCCAGCGTGCAGGGTTTGTGATCAGCCTGTACATCCACTCAAGGTGAAAACGGATAAAAAATGAGGGCGCTCTTTTTACATTGCCGCTGAACACATCAAAGCTTCCGCCAAGCCCTACAGCAACAGCCTGAGGGAATAAATGTCGGTATTTATGGATAAAGAACTCCTGATTAGGATAACCTAACGCGACAAATACCATATCAGGATTTGCAGCCGCAATCTTGTCTGCCACCTCACGCTGATCTTTCACATAGCCGTCAGAGTATCCGGCAATTTCAATCCCGGGAAAATCACGTTTAACTCGCTCAATTGTTTCCGCAATCACATGCTTAGCCGCACCGTAAAAGAAAACCCGTTTTTTCTTTTGATCGGCTTTCTCAAGCAGAGACGTAAACAAATCATAACCGGCGATTCTGGATTGAAGAGGTTTTCCAATCATTTTGGAAACCAATACAACACCAATGCCATCCGGCAAAATAAAATCAGCAGACGAAAGAACCGCTTCATAACGCGGATTCTGCATCGCTTCAAATCCGATTTCAGGATTCGCTGTTACGATGAACGCACCTTTGTTCTGATCCAAATATGACGTTTCTAAATGTGATACAAATGAAGTCAGTTCACTGTCTACAAAATCTAATTGATTAATGGGTTTCGTTTGCATCGTATCAACCCTCCTTTTCATCTATATGTCTATAAAAAACACGTGTCATTCGTATAGTTTGATTAAAGCCTCTTTGCCTGAAAACATCTTACTCTATTTTACCACAAAAATCTTTAGGAACTTTTAACATTCACATTACAATTCCTTCACGTTTTGACGATGAATTAATATGAGGAGGGCGTACAGAATAAATGACGCAGCAGAAAGAAAATCGTTTCACTTAAAAATGCGACAAAAGAATCGATTTTTCCGAAAAAGAAAACTTGTTATAATGGGTATGGATGAGACATTAGGCCTGCAAAATTTATACATCAATACAACGTAGATACCAAAAATTGCTGATGATTGACATTTTTAAAGAGCCTTAACTTTTATAGGAACTTATGCTATTATTGTTCATTATTAATGGTACGTAAAAAATATGTCGAAATTATAAACAATCTGTTAAGGTTTTTGGTTTTTTTCTGGTACTCTCAGTTGAAAACGGTTGGAAGGTGATGTTATCTAATGAAGAAAGTGATAACGTACGGAACATTTGATTTATTTCACTACGGACATATGAAGCTGCTTGAAAGAGCAAAAAATCTGGGTGATTACTTAATTGTAGGACTGTCTACAGATGAATTTAATCTTCAAAAACAAAAAAAATCGCATCATTCTTATGAACATCGAAAATTCATTCTAGAAACAATCGGTTTTGTTAATGAAGTCATTCCTGAAAAAAACTGGGAACAAAAAATCTCAGATATTCAAAAGTACGATATAGATACATTTGTCATCGGCGATGACTGGGAAGGGAAATTTGACTTCTTGAAGGAATATTGTGAGGTCATTTACCTTCCAAGAACAGAAGGCATTTCAACTACCCAAATCAAAAAAGACATGGCTAGCTTATAGAAGCACTAACTAAAAGAGGCTTGAAGTAAATTCAGTTGCTTCTTTTTTTCTTGCTTGCGCAAATATAAATCTTTCACTCTTTAAGGAGTTCATGATGAAATCTTTTATTTTAAATAAATGCAGAAGTTTGTTAGTCAGGGCTTATTCAGTTCTTTTTAAGATTTTTGCCCTTCTGCCGAGAAACAACAAATTAATTTTATTTGAAAGCTATTCTGGAAAACAGTTTAGCTGCAATCCCCGAGCAATCTACGAATATCTGCAGGAAAATAAAGATCAATATGATTATAAACTGATATGGAGCATTGATAAACGATATCTGTCGGCATTAGACGGCGTTGATGCGGCATATATTAAAAGGTTTTCTCTTAAGTGGATTTGGTACATGGCTACAGCTAAATATTGGATTACAAACAGCCGGCTTCCTTTATGGATTCCAAAACCCAAAAACACATTGTATGTACAAACGTGGCACGGCACTCCGTTAAAAAAACTTGCTAATGATATGGACGAAGTGCACATGCCCGGAACCACAACTGAAAAGTATAAACAGAATTTTCTGCAGGAAGCAAGCAAATGGGATTATTTGATTTCTCCTAATGCTTATTCGACTGAAATTTTTAAACGTGCGTTTCAATTTAAAAAACAAATTTTAGAAACTGGTTATCCGAGAAATGACATTCTATATTCTTTAAATAAGGAATCATTAATAAATAAGGTAAAGCAAGAGTTAGGAATTGGTGAAGATAAAAAAATTATTTTATATGCTCCAACTTGGAGGGACAATGAATTTAAGAAGGTTGGCCAGTATAAATTTAAACTCCAATTTGACCTAGAGGAAATGAAGAGGGAACTTGGGGATTCTGTAGTTATCCTTTTAAGAATGCATTATCTAGTATCAGAAAAATTTAATTTAAGGAAATATAAAGACTTTGTTAAAGATGTTTCTTTATATAAAGATATTCGAGATTTATATTTAATTAGTTATTTATTGATTACAGATTATTCTTCTGTCTTTTTTGATTATATGAATTTGAAAAAACCCATTGTATTTTTTGTATATGATCTCCCGGCTTATCGAGACTCCATCAGAGGTTTTTACTTTGATTTTCAACAGAAAACGCCAGGGAACTTGGTTCAAACAAGTGAAGAACTTATAAAAACAGTAAAAGAGTTGTTACATAATCCATATATAGATCATAACTATGAGGATTTTTATAATGAATTTTGTAATTTAGAAGATGGCAAGGCTTCTAAAAGAGTAATTGAAACGATCCTTTAACTTCTAAATAAAGAGGTACTAACATGTTTTCTATAATAATGCCAATATATAATTCTGAGAATTATTTAAGGGACTCAATAGAGAGTGTCATTAACCAATCAATTGGTTTTAAGGAAAATATAGAACTTATATTAATAGATGATGGCAGTGTTGACAGCAGTCCTCAAATTTGTGAATCCTTTAAAAACTTATATCCTAATAATATTAAATTCTTAAAAATTGAAAATTCCGGGCCTTCTGCTGCAAGAAATTGTGGATTATTAAATGTAAGTGGAAAATCTAAATTCATTGGTTTTCTAGATTCTGACGATGCATTCTCCGGAAATGCGCTGCGAAGTGTTTATGACTTTTTTTGTGATTCCGAAGATGTAAATATTGCCGTATTACCTGTTTATTACACAGGTGAAAAAGAAGGCGAACATAAATTAAATAATAGATTTGAAAAAGGAACTAGAGTTATAAATATTCTCAACGATTATAAGGCTATTCATTTTTATATTGGCGGCACTTTTTACAGAAGACATACATTAAATAGTACCGCCCGGTTTGATGAATCTATAAAGTTTTGGGAAGACGCTATCTTTTTTAACCAGTTATTGCTGAAAGAAAGAAGATACGGAGCAGTTGCAGAAGGAAAGTATTTTTATAGAAAACGAAAAGAAGAGAACTCATTAGTTGATTGTTCATGGTTCAACAAAAAAAGATACACGTATTTGTTGAATGCATGTTACATGACTTTGTTGATGGATTCAATAAAAAAATATGATATAGTTCTGCCTTATTTGCAATTTTTAATTGTATATCATATGAAACTGTTTTTATATCCGAATTATAGAGATATTTATAAGTCTGTTTTAAATCATCAAGAACAAAAAGATTTTGTTGAAGATTTTATTAAAATTTTAAGATTTATTGAACCACAATTTATAAAAGAACAAGATATGCCCATGTACTATAAAGAATTTATGTATCACTTATTAGAAGCAAATACAGAAGCTCTTGAAAACATAAAAAAAGAAAGAGTACTACAAAGTTCATGTACTGTTACTTCGACAAAAATAAAAGGGCTTAAACTTGAATTAACAGGACACTTTATTAACCAGTATTATGAGATGC
>NZ_JAJSOZ010000032.1:0-15913 GCF_021282335.1 Bacillus sp. G16
ATATAAATATATGCTTATATAATGGCGGTGTAACAAAATCTAATGATTTGGCACTAGGGAGCGTGGGCAGTGACTCAGCTTTTCATTTTGTCATCGTACTCATGTGTGTATTCGTATTACTTGATTATCATCAAGACAAGATAAACGGAATCCAATTAATGATCTGGGCTGCACTTGTATTTATGACAGGGCCAATCGGTTTTTTCATATATTTGTTTAAAGCGACATGAATACTTGAAATATCATGTAACCAAAAAATTTAATTTACTCGTAATGGAGGATTATTCAATGAAGATGATTATAGTTGGTTCGGTTGCAGCTGGTACGTCTGTTGCGGCAAAAGCACGAAGAAATAATGAAAACATTGATATTACAGTTTATAATGCAGATTATGATATTTCATATTCAATTTGCGGTATTCCATACTTTTTAGGCGGGGAAGTAGAAAATCTGAGTTCCCTGACTCCTAGAAGTGCTGCATGGTTTAAAGATCGATATCATGTTGACATCTTTACCCGCCATGAAGTGACTCAAATCAATATTGAACAAAAGAGCGTTGTGGTGAAGGATCTTGAAACGGGAATTGAAAAGATTGATTCATACGATTCGTTAGTTCTCGCCACAGGCGCATCGCCAATCACTCCAAATATCCCTGGTGTTGATAGAGAGCATGTCTTTCAAGTAAGGACGATACAGAATACTGCTCAAATTGATCAGTATTTGACAAAAGAAAATCCTAAAAGAGCAACGATTATTGGAGCGGGCTATATTGGACTGGAGTTAGCTGAACAGCTTACCCGCAAAGGGTTGGACGTAACCTTGATTCAACGCAGTCACCAAGTTATGCCACACCTTGATAGGGATATGGCGTTTAGAGTTGAAGAAGAACTTCGAAGAAATGGAGTGCACTTGTTATTAAATGAAGAAGCCACATCCATAGAGGAAAAATCAGTTCATACAAGATCAGGGCAGTGCATTGAATCAGATATTGTGATTGTAGCTGCCGGTGTCCGGCCTAATACGAAAATTGCAGCAGACGCTGGTGTTGCCCTTGGTTCAACCGGTGCGATTGCAGTGAATTCAAAAATGCAAACGAACGTAAAGGATGTCTATGCAGTGGGTGATGTTGCAGAAAGTTATTCCTTGATTACAGGTGATCCGGTTTATCGCCCGTTGGGATCTACTGCAAATAAGATGGGACGGATTGCAGGAGATGTACTTACCGGCGGGGATCTGGAGCATCGCGGCATCCTTGGAACAGGTATCCTGAGAGTGTTTGCCTTAACTGTAGGGCAAACCGGGCTAAGCGAAAAAGAGGCAAGAGAGCATGGGTATGACGTTGAAGTTCTATATAATCTCAAACCTGCGAGAGCTGACTATTTAGGCGGCAAAGAATTGGTGATAAAGGCTGTAGCAGATAAATCCACGGGGCGTATTCTCGGTGTCCAAATTGTTGGGGAAGAAGGCGTAGATAAGCGTATCGATGTGTTTGCAACAGCTATTACGTTTAAAGCGAAAGCAGAGGACTTATTCCATTTAGATTTGGCATATGCTCCGCCATTCAGCACCACCAAAGATCCAGTTATGTATACGGGAATGGCTCTTGATAATGCAATCAAAAACAAAAATCGTTTAATCACGCCAAATGAATTATTGAAAAGGATGGATAATGGAGAACGTTTGCAAATTATCGACACAAGGGCTGAAAAACAATATCGCGTCTCACACGTGCCTGATGCATTGAATATTCCTTTGTCAGAACTTCGGGAACGTGCAAACAAACTAGATCCTGATCTCACCACAATCACTTATTGCAATAGCGGGGTAACAGGAAATGCAGCCCAAAACATTTTGATCAATATGGGAATAAAAGACGTTTACAATCTTTCCGGAGGAAACAAAAACTTTCAAACATATATCAAACTAAAGGGTAATGTATAATCAATTAGCCTATATAATGATTTAATTATATATTGATTTAAAGGAGGGGCTCATATGACTGTTGATACAAAAATAGGAGTTGCTGCGATGACCCGCTGTTTAAAAACACTTAGTGATCAAACAAGGCTTATGATGATGAAAATATTTCTTGAAAAAGAATATTGTGTCTGTCAATTGGTTGATATGTTCGAAATGAGTCAGCCTGCTATCAGCCAGCATTTGCGAAAATTAAAAAACGCGGGATTTGTGAACGAGGACAGAAGAGGGCAATGGCGTTATTATTCAATAAATAAATCATGTCCCGAGTTTGATACACTGCAATTACTCTTACATCAAATCGATCAGGAGGACGAATTGTTAAAGCACATTAAACAAAAGGAAACTCAAGCGTCTTGCCAGTAAGGAGGTATTAGATTGACTTCAGTCATTTTGGCGTTATTCATCTTTTTATTAACTTTAGTATTAGTCATATGGCAGCCGAGAAACTTGTCTATAGGATGGTCAGCCTGTGGAGGAGCTGTTTTGGCTCTAATAGCCGGGGTTGTGAATTTTCATGATGTGTTAACTGTGACAGGGATTGTTTGGAATGCGACATTGGCTTTTGTAGCAATCATTATTATATCTTTAATCCTTGATAACATCGGTTTCTTTGAATGGGCAGCGCTACATATGGCAAAGGCTGCAAAAGGAAACGGTGTGCGCATGTTCATTTATGTATCTATATTAGGGGCTATAGTCGCCGCATTATTTGCAAATGACGGTGCGGCTCTTATATTGACACCGATTGTATTAGCGATGGTCAGAGCTTTAAACTTCAATGAAAAATTGGTTTTTCCTTTTATCATTGCCAGCGGGTTTATTGCAGATACGACCTCGCTTCCATTAGTAGTGAGCAATTTGGTCAACATCGTTTCAGCAGACTATTTTCATATCACGTTTATTGATTATGCATCCAGAATGATTGTCCCGAACTTGTTCTCGTTACTGGCAAGTATCATTGTACTTTACCTTTTCTTTAGAAAAAGCATACCAAAACGTTATGATCTGACTGAGGTAAAAAAACCTGTTGAAGCCATAAAAGATCAGAACATGTTCAAGCTATCATGGTATATCTTGGGGTTGTTGTTAGTTGGATACTTTGCAAGTGAATTCTTATCTATCCCTGTATCAGTGGTAGCGGGTATCATTGCAATCTTTTTCTTAATTGCTGCACAAAAGAGTCCAGCCGTTCATACAAAAAAAGTGCTGAAAGAAGCGCCGTGGGCTATTGTGTTCTTTTCAATTGGCATGTACGTTGTTGTGTACGGTGTCCGTAATGCTGGATTGACAGATGTCCTTTCAGATGTGATTCAAACCATGGCTGATCAAGGAGTGTTTGCAGGTACGATTGGAATGGGCTTTATTGCGGCGATTCTTTCTTCCGTTATGAATAACTTGCCGACTGTCATGATTGATGCACTGGCTATTGCCGGCACAGATACACATGGGATGATGAGAGAAGCGCTCATATATGCAAATGTCATCGGTTCAGATTTAGGACCTAAAATAACACCGATTGGTTCCTTGGCGACACTATTATGGCTCCATGTCCTTTCACAAAAAGGTGTGAAGATTTCCTGGGGCACGTATTTTAAAACAGGAATCATTCTAACAATCCCAACACTATTTATTACACTTGTCGGCCTGTACATTTGGCTGATGATTATTCATTAACCGGAAAATCGTAATGAAAAAGAACCTATAAAAGGTTCTTTTTTTCATTACATGGCTTGTTGTTTTTAGTCATAAAAGGTGAAATGAATGTGTTGACTCTTACCTTCGAGGATACCTTAGTATAAAGAACACGGAAAGGAGGAATTGAAGTGTATACCGTTCGTGAAGTTGCAAAGTTAGCTCACACAACAGTGAAGACGTTACATTATTATCACAAATTAGGCCTTTTGATTCCGGAGCAAACGACGGAAGCAGGCTACCGTTTATACGGAAAAAAGGATATCGAACGATTACAGCAAATCCTTTTTTACAAAGAACTGGATTTTCCTCTCAAAGAAATTCAACAATTATTAGATGGAGAAACTGATAGAGAAAATATGCTGATCCAGCAAAAATATTTATTAGAACAAAAAATCGAACGATTTAAAGGACTGGTCAAGACAATCAATTCCTCTATCAAAAGTGCCAAAGAAGGAGTTGAATTAGATATGGAAACAATGTTTAAAGGTTTTGAATCTGAAGAAGAATGGGAAGAAGCCTTAAAAGACCAAAATGAACATTTGAAAAAAGAGTATGATTTTGATTTATCCAATCAAACAATTGATGTAGAAGCAATGAACGATTCTGCCATAGAAGCGCAGTCATTTAATGAAGATATGGTTCGATTCTTGCAAGAAGGCTTCTCGGCAAACGATCCAAACGTTTTGGATCGAGTAAAAGAACACTTAGCCTTTTTGAGAAAAAAGGGGCATCCATCAACACCGCAAGACTTTCTAAATCAGACAGAATTTTTCATCGCTGATGAGTTTCATAGAAATATGCTTGAGCAATTGCAAACAGGTTACGCTTATTTCCTGAATAAAGCAGCAGCTACTTATTTGGCAAATATAAAATAGCATTCAATCATAAGCCATTTATTGCCCAGTTTCAAAAAGAGGTTATAAATGAAAATATGTTTTTACCAGGTAACGAATAAAGGAGATACCAAACGATGTTTGGTATCTTTTTTGCTTTAGAGTTTGTTACCCCTTTTAGAAGAAAAATGGGGGATTAAAATCTGATTCATTTTATTTCCTTTTAGGTAGGTGAAACACACTCCGCCGATTGTCACCACCCCGCCTAGCAGGGAGAAGAATACGGGTATTTCACCTATCCACACCCAAGAAATGATCAAGGCCAAAGCCGGTGTTACATAAAGTGAAAGGGTTGCTTCAGAAGCACCGACGAGTGAAGTGACATATGCAAGTGCAAAGTATGGCACAACTGTTGGCAATAAACCTAAATAAACAATAGACAATGTTGCGTTCATGGATGCGTTTATCATCTCCCCGCCTAAGCCTGGTAAAAAAACAAGCATAGGTACTGTTCCGCCCCAAATTGTAAATGTAACGAATGGAATAAAACCATATTTTTTGATGTAACGGGGTTGAAAAACGAAGTAAATGCTTTCTGAAAAAGCTGCCAGCAGAATGATCACAATACCTTTCAATGAATATGTATAGTCTCCTGTCCCAAATGCAATTAATGACACACCAAATAAACTGATGATAGAGCCTATCCATTTAGTAAATCCAAAATGCTCCCTAAAAAACAGGCAGGATAACATAGCAGAAAAGATTGGTGCCGTGGTGACGAGTAAGCTTGCAACTCCGGCACTCACTGTTTTTTCACCGATATTCAGCAAACTGTGATAGAGTGCAAAACCTAAAAATCCTAAAAAGAAAATGGCAGGAATGTCCTTCATGTCAGGTAAGCGCATCTGTGTAAAAACCGCAAAAAGCAACAATGCCAGAGAGCCGACTAATAAACGAAATAAAGCAAGATGTTCTGGTGTGTAATCTTCCAAGCCTGCGCGAATCCCAGGAAAAGCTGATGCCCACAAACCGATCATCAGACTGTTAGATATGATCATTTGAACTGTTTTCTTTCGCATATTTCTCCCTCCTCTTTACAAAAACCAACCAGTTATTTAATGTGTTTCTATACTAATAAAGATTTGGTGGTATGGCTTCAACCAGTTAAACGGATTTTAACCCAACCAATTTAGTTTGAAGGAGACTGCTTATCATGAGCTTTCCAGAAGAAAAAAAGATGAAAAAACTTCCTAAGTACATACAAATCATTCATTTTATAAAGGAGAAAATAGGAAATGGAGAGTGGCCGATTGGAAGCAAGATTCCAAGCCAGCGCACGCTTGCAAAAGACTTTCAGGTAAATCGAAGCACAGTGATTACAGCCTTAGAGGAATTAATGGCAGACGGGTTAATAGAAGGCAGAATGGGGAAGGGCACAGTTGTTATCAACAATACATGGACACTACTGGCTAAAAATTCTGCTCCTAATTGGGATCAATATGTAACCTCTGGAATCCAGCAGCCTAGCCAAAAAATCGTTCAAGAGATAAACCAATCGGAATCAAATACGGATCTAATACAGCTCAGCAAAGGCGAGCTTTCAACTGAGATTTTTCCTTTGGCTGCTATGAAAGAGATGATGGGCAAGGTATCTCAAAACATGGAAGCATTCGGATATGAGGAACCAAAAGGTTATTTCCCATTGAGAGAGGCATTAAGCAACTATTTAAGAACTATTGGAATCAATGCTTCACCTTCTTCCGTTCTGATTGTTTCTGGAGCGTTGCAAGCCTTACAGTTGATATCAATGGGCCTTTTGCAAAGAGGATCAACCGTTTATCTTGATCAGCCATCCTACCTTTATTCATTACACGTGTTTCAATCTGCCGGTATGAAACTGACTGGCCTTCCTATGGATCGAGACGGGCTTTTGCCGGAAAATATTCATATGCCTAGAGGGGCACGGGGAAGGGCTATATTATATACAAATCCATGTTTTCATAATCCGACCGGTATTTTAATGTCCAAAAAGCGACGAGAAGAAATCTTAGCAGCAAGTGAGAATACACAGCTTCCCATTATTGAAGATGACATTTATCGTGAGTTATGGATCGATGAAGTTCCGCCATATCCTATCAAAACAATAGATAAAAGTGGACATGTGCTATACATAGGCAGTTTATCGAAAACGTTAAGTCCTGGCTTGAGGATCGGATGGATCGTCGGTCCGGAACCTGTGATCGAACGTTTATCCGACATTAAAATGCAAACAGATTACGGATCCAGTTCGTTATCCCAGAGAGTAGCGGCAGAGTGGTTTACATCCGGCCAATACCAGCGGCATGTAGAAATCGTTAGACAGCAATTAAAGGTGAGAAGGGAATTGGTCTTGAGTGCTTTAGAGACCCATTTGAAGAATGTTGCAACATGGAATGTTCCTAAGGGAGGATTCTTTGTCTGGATAAAAATATTGCCTGCTATATCAATGAAATTACTTTATACGAAAGCCTTATCAAAAGGGATTCTTCTTAATCTCGGCAGTATCTATGCTCAGGAGAAGGGGAATTATGTACGCTTATCATATGCTTATGCATCCCTTGAAGACCTTCAAAAGGGGATTTATGAATTGGGTTTGATGATAAAAGAATTAGCAAGTAAGTAACTCTATATCCTTAAATGGATGTTCACACAAAAAGAGACCAAGCCTGATGATGGCTTGGTTTTGAAAAGGTAAAAAAGGTCATGTTTCTGAACGAAAGGTCTTTCCTATTTCTCTTCCTAAACCAAAATAATGTCTAAAATTATAGATAAGTGGACTCCATTTAGAAGGGTTTATATGGTTTTCGTTCAATATGATCCTTTTCTCGGCGTGAAAATGTAATGCTTGTGTCTCTACAATCGCAAATGATGGTTCATATTCTGGGATCCGAATATGTTTGACTACGACTTCAATGTGGATAGGGCATTCTTTAATTCGTGTTGGTGCTACCGTCTTTGATTTCAAAGGTGTTAAACCTGCTGCCTCATATTTTTCTTTTTTATATGTAAACCCGAGCTGTTTCTTCAAAGGCGGCACATTCTTTTTTCCGCTATAAGACGAAATTCTTTCAACGTGTTCCCATAAATCCGGGCCAGGCAAGTTTATGACACATTCTTTGTGTCTTTCCAAATTTTCAATGGCTTTTCCCCCCAGGCCTACTCCAAGGACAATATAGTTTCCAAGAGCCCAAGAAGAAGACATAGGACTAATATTAGTGGTGCCATCCTCATTCAATGTGGAAAGAAGAAATGTTGAGGACCCATAATACATGATTTTTGGTTTGATTTCTTTAAAATGAGTGTCTTGTTCAATGTCCAACGCTTATTCCTCCTTGTCATCATTACATACATATTGTAAAGGTTTAACATTTCAACTATCATCGAAATATGAATGTAAGGAGGAAAATCATGAATCCTAATATTGCAAAAATCTCTTCGTTGCTATCTGATCCCTCTCGTTCTTCCATTCTTCTCAGCCTAATGGATGGAAGGATACACCCTGCGGGAGAGCTTGCATATCTCGCTAACATTAAACCTCAAACCGCAAGTTTTCACCTGAATAAATTGCTTGAAGCAAAGCTGATTAGCGTAGAGAAGCATGGAAGACATCGGTATTATAGGTTGTCTAACTCAGAGGCTGCCAGCGTGATCGAACAGTTGCTTAGCATTGCACCTAAAGAAAAAGTCACGTCTTTAAAAGATTCAAAAGAGAAAAGTGACTTGCATTTTGCCCGTACCTGTTATGATCATCTGGCAGGTTATGTGGGCGTGCAAATCACAAATTCACTTGTTGAGCAGGGGATGTTAAAAAAAGTCGATTTAAACTTTGAGGTGACGTCAGAGGGCTCTTTGTTCTTTTCGAATTTTGGCATCAACGAAGAACAGCAGCGAAATAAGAGGAGGGCATTTGCCCGCTGCTGTTTAGATTGGAGTGAGCGGCAGCATCATCTTGCAGGAGCGTTAGGAAATGCCCTATTGGTACGCATGTTAGAAGAAAAATGGATCGTTCGTATGCCGAAAACGAGAGCGGTTAAGATTACACAAAGCGGGAAAAACGCATTTGAGAAGTACTTGAAAATGTATATTTAGGGTTTGAGTATTGGAGGAGAGGCATTTACTCAGAAATAATAAAGAAGGAGTGGGATTCGTTAACATCTTACTCCTTCTTTTTATGTTTAAGTTGCTTTATTCCCCATTGCAATAGAGATGCGATTCCAACTGTTTATCTGATTGATGATGAGAACAAGGTCAACATATTGTTTTTCATCATAATGCTCCCGCACTCGACGGTACAGCTCATCAGGAACCCTTTTAGATGGAATGAGGGTAATGTGCTCAGACAGTTCGAGAGCCGCTTTCTCTTCAGGTGAATAAAAATCACATTCATTCCAAGCGCTTAAACAGTAAATTCGCTGTTCAGTTTCGCCCATTTTGCGGGCATCGGAAGTATGCATATCTAAGCAAAAAGCACAGCCGTTTATTTGAGAAACTCTGATTTTGATCAGTTCTCTCGTGGTTCGGTTAATTGAAGATTGCTTCGTGTATTTCTCCATATCCATCATCATCTTCATACCTTCAGGTGCAACATCATAGTAGGACACTCTTTGACTCATAAGGCAAGACTCCTTTCCTTAAGATACTTAGATTGTATCCCGGTATTGATCATTTTACCAATGTGCAGTTTGTATGGCATTATATTTCACTATTTTTTGGCAAGAAGCTGCTTTGAATAAAAATAGGGATAGCCCAAAATGATGAGTGGAGCTGCTAATGCAAGCAGGATCCATGAGCCTGAGTGACTGTCTCTAATGACTCCAATGAATATACAAGTACCGATAAGAAAATATAATAAAGCACCTAAAAACCAATACATGTTCATTCCTCTTTTTCTTTACACGTGATCTTTGATTGAGTATTTTTGTCTTTCTCATTGCTTAATCGATCAGGGCACTGATTTTTTAACACTTTTTCAGTTCGGATTCCTTTTCTTTTTAATGATAAAATTGTGAGATCAATCGATTTCATGATGATCATTCCTTCAATGAATAGTGGGTTCCTCATTATTTTAAATGTAAATTTGGAAAGATAAAACGTACATAAAGGCAGAACGATTATGTACGTTTGGGCAATGATTACATGTTGCGAACCTCTAATGGTTCAATGTACCTTGGTATTGTTGTGTTCCTTCTCTTCCTATAAAATGATTGGATAAAAGTATGAGTTGCACGTTCAAATAAATGGTGTGCCGCTTTCATAAGGAACGGTTCAGTTAAACTGTTAAAGGAAGTGGATGAGGTTTGTTTAGAAGGAATCCTTTCAAAGAAAAATATTACTCACATGATAGGCGCGCATTAAATATGCTTGCACTCAGAGTTCCAGGACTAGCTTTTATTCTCATGATCTACATAGCCTCTATCGTGCTGCAATTTATTACTGGGAGCTGGTCCATTTTATTGCTTCATGTGTTTACAATATTGACAGCTATTTTTGCTTTGCTGCATTGGCATTCATATCGCTGGGTGAAGAAAAGGGTCATTCTCTATTTTGTACTGCAAGGTTTGATCACTTTTACACTTGCTAATTTCATGACGGGCTTCTTAGTGCTGATCATCATTGGCCTTTATGCATTTTTGATTGGACAGATTATAGGAATGGCAGATAGAAGAAAGACTTTCCTCATTCTTTATTTATTGTTTCTGCTGTCAATCAATGTTCCATATCAGATTCACAAAGGTGAATATTTGCATTTTCTTGTCATTGCCGTACCTATTATGATCGTGATTATCACTTATGCCGCTACATTTTTTGCCCAAGTCGATGAAAAAATAAAAGCGCAGCTGACTCTTGAAAGGCTGGAGCTTGCCCATCAGCAGGTAGAACAGCTGACACTGCAAAACGAGAGACAGCGTATGGCCCGGGACTTACACGATACGCTTGCTCAAGGTCTGGTTAGTTTAAATATGCAGCTGGACGCTATTCATGTTCATCTCGCCAAAGACAACACAGAGAGAGCAAAAGAAATCGTTCAGCAATCTATGAATAGAGTCAAAAGCACATTAGCTGATGCACGTTCAGCGATTGACGATCTGCGCAGCAAATCTGAAGAAATCGGTTTTTTAAAAGAAAGAATTACCTCATTAATGGATCATTTTCAGGAGTCAACAGGCACGGCTTGTTTTTTAGACTACAGGTTACATCAGGTGCCAGACGTTCGTACAGCTGAAAACTGCTATTACATCATTGGAGAATGCATAACGAATGCAGCAAAGCATGCTGAAGCAGAAACGATCTGGGTATCTATTTGGGATGATGAAAAAGGGAGACTGCATTTAACTGTCAAGGACAATGGCAAAGGATTTAATGTTGAAAAGGGAAAGAAAAAGAGAGGACATTATGGGCTTCTTGGTATACAAGAACGCGTCAGAGCAATGAATGGCCAATTCAATATAAAGAGTACAAAATCTATAGGAACACACATCGAGATTAACGTACCAATTCAGGGAGAGATGCAGGATGAATAAGGTTTTAATCGTTGATGACCATCTTGTCGTGAGGGAAGGTCTGAAGCTTTTAATTGAAACGAATGATCACTACACCATCATAGGAGAGGCGGAAAATGGCAAAGCAGCAGTCCGCCTTGCAGATGAATTAAAACCGGATATCATTCTCATGGATTTGTATATGCCTGAGATGAGCGGATTAGAAGCCATAAAACAAATAAAAGAACAACACGACATCCCCATCATTATTTTGACTACGTATAATGAAGATCACTTAATGATCGAAGGAATTGAATTAGGAGCGAAAGGATATCTGCTGAAGGATACGAGTTCAGAAACCCTATTTCATACAATGGATGCAGCGCTAGGAGGAAATGTGCTGCTGCAGCCTGATATTTTAAAACGTCTGCAAGAAATCCAATGGGAGCGGATGAAGAAGCAGAGCAGTGATACGCAGCTGACAGAAAAGGAAGTCATTGTTCTAAAAGCAATTGCGAAAGGTCTTAAAAGCAAAGCGATCGCCTTTGATTTGGGCGTCTCTGAGCGAACCGTAAAGTCTAGATTAACGTCCATTTACAATAAATTAGGCGCGAATTCAAGAACTGAGGCAGTGACGATTGCCATGCAAAGAGGCATTCTGACATTAGATGAATAACATCATATATTTGCAATTTGCCCAAACGTACATGCCCGAATGTACGTTTTTTTTATTTCATTGTCAACTACAATGAGAAAGCAAAGAATGTGATCAAGCAATGTGCTGAAAGGAGATTATCATGTCTAGAATGTTATATAAATTAGGAGGATGGGTTGCTCGCCATCGCATAAAAGTAATATGTGCGTGGATCGTTGTGTTAGTTGCTTCGATAGGGCTTGCCATCACATTAAAACCAAGTTTTTCTGAGGATATGTCCATACCTGACACACCTTCGGAAAAAGCGCTGGATGTCATTCATAAAGAATTTCCTCACGGTCCTGATAAAGGAAGCATACGGGTTATTTTCGGTGCTGAAGATGGAGAGAAGCTTACTGCAAAATCAGCGAAAACAGCAATCGAAAATACGTTCAAGGAAATCAATAAAGATGATTCCGTTGACTCGATTGCGAGTCCTTTTGTTACAGGAACAATCGCGAAAGACGGCACAGTTGCCTATGCTGATATCAAGTATAAATCTTCAGCAGATGATATCAAAGATGACTCTATCAAACACTTAAAAGACAGTTTGAAAATAGCTGATGATGAGGGATTACAGACGGAACTTAGCGGAGATGTGCCAGGAGCCGAGATGGAGATAGGCGGAGTATCTGAAATTGTCGGCATTATCTTGGCTTTTGTCGTGTTAGCCATTACTTTCGGCTCTTTATTAATAGCAGGTTTGCCGATTTTAACAGCACTAATTGGTTTAGGTGTAAGTATTGGACTGGTGTTGATTGGGACACAAGTATTCGATATTGCGTCCGTCAGCCTTTCATTAGCCGGAATGATTGGCCTTGCGGTTGGTATTGATTATGCTTTATTTATTTTTACGAAACACCGCCAGTTTTTAGGTGAAGGTATACAAAAAAATGAATCGATTGCGAGAGCCACGGGAACAGCAGGAAGTGCAGTCGTTTTTGCCGGACTTACTGTTATCGTCGCGCTTTGCGGATTGACTGTCGTTAACATTCCGTTTATGTCTGCAATGGGGCTGACAGCAGGGCTTAGTGTATTGTTAGCTGTTCTCGCTTCAATCACGCTTGTGCCTGCCGTTTTGTCGATAGCGGGGAAACGGATGATTCCGAAACCAAACAAGAAAAAAGAAAAACAAAGCTCTGAAACAAATGTCTGGGGACGCTTTGTCACAAAAAATCCTATCATGCTAAGTGTATGCAGCATTCTCATTTTGCTCGTCATTAGTATCCCATCTATGCATTTAGAACTGGGCTTGCCTGATGCAGGGATGAAAGCGAAGGATAATCCTGATCGCCAGGCTTATGACTTGCTTGCCGATGGTTTTGGAGAAGGATTTAATGGCCAATTAACACTTGTAGCGGATGCCACAAGTGTGACAGGAAATAAGGCGGAAGCATTTGCAGATGCAGTGAAAGAAATAAAGGAACTAGACCATGTATCGAGTGTCACTCCTGCAATGCCTAATAAAGAAGGGAACTTTGCCATCATTACGGTAGTTCCTACAACCGGTCCAAATGATGTGGCAACGAAGGATTTGGTAAAGGATGTACGCAGCTTATCAGATAAAAACGGGGTAGATTTGCTCGTTACTGGATCAACTGCAGTGAATATTGATATTTCTGATCGCCTGAATGATGCGATACCGGTGTTTGCTGTACTCATTGTCGGTTTTGCGTTTGTGCTGCTGACAATCGTTTTTCGTTCACTGCTGGTGCCGCTTGTTGCGGTTGCAGGTTTCATATTGACGATGACAGCCACTCTCGGAATCTGTGTATTTGTCTTACAAGACGGGAACCTCATCGACTTTTTCAAAATACCTGAAAAAGGGCCGATACTCGCGTTCCTGCCGATTTTATCTATTGGGATTCTGTTTGGATTAGCGATGGATTATCAAGTGTTCCTTGTAAGCAGAATGCGTGAAGAATATGTGAAAACAAAAAAACCAGTACAAGCGATTCAAGCTGGATTAAAACACAGCGGGCCTGTTGTTACCGCAGCCGGCTTGATCATGATCTTCGTTTTTGCAGGATTTATCTTTGCTGGTGAAGCTTCTATTAAAGCCAACGGATTGGCTCTTTCCTTTGGTGTGCTCTTTGATGCATTTATTGTAAGAATGACACTGATTCCAAGTGTGATGAAGCTGATGGGGAATGCAGCCTGGTATTTGCCAAAATGGCTAGACAAGATCATTCCCAATGTGGATATAGAAGGGCATCAACTCACAAAGGAAATACAGCCGGAAATAGATCATGAACAAAAGAAACAAATCAGTGTGTAGTAGAAAAAGCAGATCTTTCATGATCTGCTTTTTTGTTTAATATTTAAAATAATTAAAAATGCAATCCAAATGCCTGAATCACGAAAATGACAACAGGCGGGATCAAGAGGGAAGGCAGCAGATTCAGTGTTTTGAACTTCTTGATTCCCAGAATGCTTAACCCTGAGCTGAGGATAAGTATGCCTCCTACAATTGTGATTTCGTTTATAAGGTCTGTATTGATTGCGCTCTCCATTACTTTAGCAAATAAATAGATGGAGCCCTGCCAGGCAAATAACACAATGGCAGCCGCTGCTATTCCAAATCCAAAAGTCGAAGCGAGCACAATGGAGGTAATCCCATCTAACATACCGTTTGTCAGGAGGTACGTATAATTTTCATTCAGCGCGGCTTCAACAGGGCCCAATATTGACAGCGAACCTATACAAAATAATAAGATCGCAGTTGATAAACCTTCCGCTAAATTGCTTTTAGAGAATTTGTTCACCAGCTTGTTGAATCGCAACTCCAGATCGATGCTCTGGCCAATCAATCCTCCAAGGGCTAAACTCACGATAAAAAGAATGGGGTATTTACTATCAGGCAAATGCTGTGTAATGGCATTGATCCCTAACGCCACTGCAGCGAATCCCATTGCCTGCATCAGAATATCCTGGTATTCATCTTTAATGCCTTTTTTGAATATCCCTCCGATGATACTTCCTGCAATGATCATAGCTGTGTTAAAAATAGTTCCAAACATAAGCTTTCTCCTCCAATAATGATTCCTGCATAAAAAATAAACCCTCTAGTTAGTAGAGAGTCAAGGGATATTGACAGCATATTCTTGGGGTTTACTTGATGGGCAGCAGGATTTCAGTCACATAATTGTCTAGATTATTCGTAATCCCATAATCAATGAGTGTGATTTCGATTGAGTCCCCCGCTACCTCATAATGATGTTCTTTCATATATGCCAGTAACTTTTTGTAATAGGGTTCGGCCTCTGGATGTGACCCTTTAAACCTAATTTGCAGATATTCTCTTGAAGGAAAAATGATTTCTGATGAAGTGTTTTCATTTTCATCTTCAAGAATCATGAATATGCTGGAATATTTGTCGAACTGATTTGCTTTTACATTTGCTGCTGAAATGGATAAACCTATCTTGCCTATAAATATATCCTCGTTCACATTCAGATGAGTTCTCAATGCTGCTAATGAATGTTCGATATCATGGCCGAGAATATACTCATGCTGTAAATAAGCCACACGTAATGCGGGAAGTTTGATTTTTGAAATGTGATGTAACGGCGTGTTGACGGCATCTTCTATTTGGATGATCCGGCGGGAGATCTTTTTTTCAATGCGTTCCAATTCTCTCTTTTTGCGATCAATTTCAGTTTGCTGGCTTTTCAGTAAATGAATCAGAGTGTTTGTATTTTGGGAATTGTAAAAATCAAGAAGTTTATTGATAGGCAGACCTAAAGCTCTCAAATACTTGATGGTGTCCAGCCGCTCAAACTGTTGGGTAGAATAATATCTATAGTTTGTTTGCTCGTCTTTATATTCCGGTTTCAAAAGACCGATTTCATCATAATACCTAAGCGCAGAGATTTTCACATTGAATAACTTTGAAACTTCTCCAATCGAAAAAAATTCCTTCATTCTAACAACCTTTCTGTTCATATGATGGGTTACCCTTTATATACATCCACATTATATATGATGGCGGAGGCCACCTAAAGGTAAAGTTTGCGATAGGCTGAGGATAGAATGCGGCATAATGCAATAAAAAAAGCTCCTTTATGAGGGACTGACCCCCGTTTTTGAGACAGGGGTCAAAACACCTTTTAAACAGCCAATTGCCGATAGTTTATCGGTGATTGGTTGTTTAGTTTGGTTTGAATACGAATATTGTTATAATAATGAATGTA
>NZ_JAJSOZ010000033.1:0-15725 GCF_021282335.1 Bacillus sp. G16
CCGTTCCCATACCGAACACGGAAGTTAAGCTCTTCAGCGCCGATGGTAGTCGGGGGTTTCCCCCTGTGAGAGTAGGACGCCGCCAAGCAAGGTAAAACCCAGCTCATTGAGCTGGGTTTTTTTGTTTGTCAAAATTGAAGAAGAAATTGTAAAGCGTATGTCGGAAATTTCTTTTCTGTCACTAATAAAAACTGCTGTATTAGCACGTAATCATCGCTTATATGCTGCGTTAACAACTCATACCACCATTCCGTTTCATACCTCGCAATCATCCCTATGTTGTACAAAATTAGATAATGAACTGCCATTTCAGGAAGTCTAAGAAATTGCTCTCTTTGAGAAGGGATATAATATTGGTTCTTACCCATGTCATACAACAAACTGATTGATGTCCATGGCTTCATGTCTTGCGATGAAATTTCAAACAGCAGCTCGTGTTCATTTTTCTTTTCAAAAGACCATTGAAAATGGTGGGACATATATTCGGCAAATCTTGCATCAGACATTTTATAATTGATGACCACATCCTCTGGTACAGAAATCCTGTCCTTTTCCTTCTCAACTTTTGTCATAAAACGTTCTTTCTGCTGAAAATAGAAAGTATCACTTAGTTCTGGAATCGCCATTAATAATTTTTTCATGGTGTACCGTTCATCTACTATATCCGATTGTCCGAATAAGTGTTTCATGAAATGTATGCATAGGCCGTTCCGTTGTATTTTCACTTCATCATCGCTAAAACAATAATTCTGTTTCTTTCGCTTTCTTGTTGTTACGCCATGTGCCAGTACTGATGTATGGCTTGGATAATGAGGATCCCGTGTAATTAGACATGCTTTGATAAGCTGTGCCATTCCGTAAAATAAAAGAATCGGTTTGATTTCTAAAGGGGAATATGAGGCTTGTTTATAAAACGATTCGGCATGCTTTAAGAAATAAATAAACCGCTCACTGTTTTTAAAAGAGTTCTTTTTCGCATCGTCAATACCGTTTAAGATATACACTTTCTCTAGAAATTTCTGGGTTGATTCAACGGAATAAAATAGCGCTAAGTCTTTCCACTCATGATATGTCATATGTATTTCTTAATCCTTTCCGTTATCTAAATATTTCAACTCTTTCCCGCTTCCTTGACATGCTCTTGGCTAGTTGATAATCTACATATAATATTTTGCCGAAAAGAGGGGGATTTACTAATGTGGGAAAGTAAATTTTCAAAAGAAGGCTTAACGTTTGACGATGTGCTGCTTGTACCAGCTAAGTCAGAGGTACTTCCGCGTGATGTGGATTTATCTGTAGAACTTACAAAAACGTTAAAGCTGAATATTCCTGTCATCAGCGCAGGTATGGACACTGTAACAGAATCAGCAATGGCAATTGCAATGGCTAGACAGGGCGGCTTGGGCATCATTCATAAAAATATGTCCATTGAACAGCAGGCTGAACAAGTTGATAAAGTAAAGCGTTCTGAGCGCGGCGTTATCACAAATCCCTTCTTTTTAACTCCTGATCACCAAGTATTTGATGCGGAGCACTTGATGGGTAAATACAGAATTTCCGGTGTTCCGATTGTAGATAACGAAGAAGACCAAAAGCTTGTAGGAATTATTACAAACCGTGATCTTCGTTTTATTTCTGACTACTCAATGAAAATCAGCGATGTCATGACGAAAGAAGAGCTTGTTACTGCACCTGTAGGAACGACTCTGGATGAAGCTGAAAAGATTTTGCAGAAACATAAAATTGAAAAGCTTCCTCTCGTTGATGACCAGAATAAATTAAAAGGTCTTATCACAATTAAAGACATTGAAAAAGTCATTGAGTTCCCGAACTCATCTAAAGACATCCACGGCCGCCTGATCGTTGGTGCAGCAGTTGGCGTAACTGGCGATACAATGACTCGCGTCAAAAAGCTTGTTGAAGCCAATGTTGATGTTATTGTTATCGATACAGCTCACGGACATTCTCAAGGCGTATTAAACACAGTAACAAAGATCCGTGAAACATATCCTGAATTAAACATTATTGCTGGAAACGTGGCAACAGCTGAAGCGACAAGAGCGCTTATCGAAGCTGGGGCAGACGTTGTCAAAGTTGGAATCGGACCTGGTTCAATTTGTACAACACGTGTGGTAGCAGGTGTCGGTGTTCCGCAGATCACAGCAATTTATGATTGTGCGACTGAAGCAAGGAAACACGGCAAAACAATCATCGCAGACGGCGGAATTAAATTCTCTGGCGATATCACTAAAGCATTGGCAGCCGGCGGACATGCTGTTATGCTTGGAAGCTTGCTTGCGGGTACGTCAGAAAGCCCTGGTGAAACTGAAATCTACCAAGGCAGAAGATTTAAAGTATACCGCGGCATGGGATCGGTTGCTGCAATGGAAAAAGGAAGTAAAGATCGTTACTTCCAAGAAGAAAACAAAAAATTCGTTCCTGAAGGAATTGAAGGACGCACACCTTACAAAGGACCAGTTGAAGAAACTGTTTATCAGCTAGTCGGCGGACTTCGTTCTGGTATGGGATATTGCGGATCCAAAGATCTCCGAGCTTTAAGAGAAGAAGCTCAGTTCATCCGCATGACTGGCGCAGGGCTTCGTGAAAGCCATCCGCATGACGTACAGATTACAAAAGAATCTCCGAACTATACAATTTCATAATAAATTGTTACAAATTAAAAACATTTGACAGGGTCTCTGACTCTGTCTATTTTTTTTATACTGATTATGATAAAATTTATACTGTTGTGCATTGAAAATGTCCTTAACGGCTTAATTATAGATAAAGAAAATGAAATACGGAGGTCGTACGATTGAACATCAAGAAATGTAAACAGTTATTGATGTCATTGGTTGTGTTAACACTAGCTGTCACTTGTCTGGCTCCAATGTCAAAAGCAAAAGCAGCCAGTGATCCAATTGATGTCAATGCATCAGCTGCTATTATGATCGAAGCTTCTTCAGGTAAAATTTTGTACAGTAAAAATGCAGATCAGAGACTGCCAATTGCCAGCATGACAAAAATGATGACAGAGTATCTGTTATTAGAAGCAATTGATGAAGGTAAAGTGAAATGGGACCAAACCTATACGCCTGATGACTATGTGTATGAGATTTCCCAAGATAACAGCTTATCAAACGTTCCTCTTCGGAAAGACGGGAAATACACGGTAAAAGAACTATATCAAGCTACAGCAATTTATTCTGCAAATGCCGCGGCTATCGCGATTGCGGAAGTCGTTGCGGGCAGTGAAACTAAGTTTGTTGAAAAAATGAATGCAAAAGCGAAAGAACTAGGCTTAACAGATTACAAATTTGTTAACGCAACAGGTCTTGAAAACAAAGATCTTCACGGGCAGCAGCCTGAGGGGACAAGCGCAGATGAAGAAAGTGAAGTTTCTGCTAAGGACATGGCGATTCTTGCGGATCACTTGATTACTGACTACCCTGAGATTCTGGAGACTTCCAGTATCGCTAAAACAAAGTTCAGAAAAGGCACTGATGATGAAATGGATATGCCGAACTGGAACTTCATGCTGAAAGGGCTCGTTAGTGAGTATAAAAAAGCGACTGTAGACGGACTGAAAACAGGCTCTACTGACTCTGCGGGTTCATGCTTCACAGGAACAGCTGAACTCAATGGAATGCGTGTTATTACTGTTGTATTAAACGCAAAAGGCAACCTACATACAGGCCGTTTCGATGAAACGAAAAAAATGTTCGATTATGCTTTCGACAATTTCTCCATGAAAGAAATTTATGCTGAAGGCGATCAAGTAAAAGGCCATAAAACGATTTCAGTTGATAAGGGTAAAGAGAAAGAAGTAGGCATTGTAACAAACAAGGCGTTCTCTCTTCCTGTCAAAAATGGCGAAGAAAAGAATTACAAAGCGAAAGTTACACTTAATAAAGACACCTTAACTGCTCCTGTAAAAAAAGGAACGAAGGTTGGGAAACTGACTGCAGAATATACAGGTGATGAAAAGGATTACGGATTCCTTAACAGCAATCTAGCTGGCGTAGATCTTGTTACAAAAGAAAATGTAGAAAAAGCAAACTGGTTTGTTCTGACAATGCGCAGTATCGGCGGATTTTTCGCCGGCATTTGGGGAAGTATTGTTGATACGGTAACCGGCTGGTTTTAATCAATTGAAAGAGCTCTGATGTATGTTAGGGCTCTTTCGCTTAATATACTGAAAAAACCCAATTTTTAATAAAAAATGATTTTCAAAGCGCTAAAAACCGAATAAAATGATATATATCCATATGAATTATTGGATTTCTAGGATACAATAAGGATTAGAAATCATACACTATACCTTGATTAGGGGGACCAAGAAATGGCTCAAACAGGTACTGAACGCGTAAAACGTGGAATGGCAGAAATGCAAAAAGGCGGCGTCATCATGGACGTCATCAATGCGGAACAAGCGAAAATTGCTGAAGAGGCTGGAGCTGTCGCTGTAATGGCGCTAGAACGTGTACCAGCTGATATTCGCGCGGCTGGAGGAGTTGCCCGTATGGCTGACCCTACAATCGTGGAAGAAGTAATGAATGCAGTATCTATCCCGGTAATGGCAAAAGCGCGTATCGGACATATTGTTGAAGCGCGTGTGCTTGAAGCTATGGGTGTTGACTATATTGATGAAAGTGAAGTTCTGACTCCGGCTGACGAAGAATTTCATTTAAATAAAAATGAATACACAGTTCCTTTCGTCTGCGGCTGCCGTGATCTTGGTGAAGCAACACGCCGTATTGCTGAAGGTGCTTCTATGCTTCGTACGAAAGGCGAGCCTGGAACAGGCAACATTGTTGAAGCTGTTCGCCATATGCGAAAAGTAAACGCACAAGTGCGCAAAGTAGTTGCGATGAGTGATGATGAATTAATGACAGAAGCGAAAAACTTAGGTGCTCCTTACGAGCTTCTTGTGCAAATTAAAAGAGACGGTAAGCTTCCTGTCGTTAACTTTGCTGCTGGCGGCGTAGCCACTCCTGCTGATGCTGCGCTCATGATGCAGCTTGGTGCTGACGGAGTATTTGTTGGTTCTGGTATTTTCAAATCAGACAACCCTGCTAAGTTTGCGAAAGCAATTGTGGAAGCAACAACTCACTACACTGATTACAAATTGATCGCTGAGCTTTCAAAAGAGCTTGGTACTGCAATGAAAGGGATTGAAATCTCAAACTTACTTCCAGAACAGCGTATGCAAGAACGCGGCTGGTAAGAATATAGGAGCGCTGCTGACATGTTAACAATAGGAGTATTAGGACTTCAAGGAGCAGTTAGAGAGCATATCCATGCAATTGAAGCATGCGGCGCGGCTGGTCTTGTCGTTAAACGTCCGGAGCAGCTGAACGAAGTCGACGGGTTGATTTTGCCGGGCGGTGAGAGTACGACGATGCGCCGTTTGATTGATACGTATCAATTCATGGAGCCACTTCGTAAATTTGCTGCTCAGGGAAAACCGATGTTTGGGACATGCGCCGGATTAATTATATTAGCAAAAGAAATTGCTGGCTCAGATAATCCTCATTTAGGTCTGCTGAATGTGGTTGTTGAACGCAATTCGTTTGGCCGGCAGGTAGACAGCTTTGAAGCTGATTTAACAATCAAAGGACTGGACGAGCCTTTTACAGGGGTATTCATCCGTGCGCCGCATATTTTAGAAGCTGGTGAAAATGTTGAAGTTCTTTCGGAGCATAACGGTCGTATTGTAGCTGCTAAACAGGATCAATTCCTGGGCTGCTCGTTCCATCCGGAGCTGACAGAAGATCACCGAGTGACACAGCTGTTTGTTCAAATGGTTGAGGAATACAAGCAGAAAGCACTTGTATAAAACAGTTGAAAGCTGTGGAAACTTATAGTACATTATAAGCACAAATAAAGATCGAAAAGCGTTGATAGGAACTAGTAGGAAGCCTCTCTTTCTAAGAGAGCCGATGGTTGGTGCGAATCGGTGAAAGATGCTGTCTGAATCCATCCTTGAGCGAAATGCTGAAACAAGTAGGCATTTACGGGATAACCGTTATGTGTGAAAGTGGAAAGCGAGTCTTTGACTTGTTTTCAATCAGGGTGGCAACGCGAGAGCTCTCGTCCCTTTATGGGGATGAGGGCTCTTTTTATTTTCGACAAATTCAATAAAAGGAGTGTTCCGCATGCTTGATACGAAAATGCTGAGAGCAAATTTCCAAGAAATTAAGGCAAAGCTTGTACACAAAGGCGAAGACTTAACTGATTTTGATAAGTTTGAGGCGCTGGACGATAGACGAAGAGAGCTTATCGGTAAAGTTGAAGAGTTAAAAGGAAAACGAAATGAAGTATCTCAGCAGGTTGCTGTGCTGAAGCGTGAGAAAAAAGACGCGGATCACATTATTAAAGAAATGCGTGAAGTCGGCGAGGAAATTAAAAAACTTGATGAAGAATTAAGAACAGTGGAATCTGAGCTTGATACCATTCTTCTTTCAATTCCAAACATTCCGCATGAGTCTGTCCCTGTCGGTGAAACAGAAGACGACAACATAGAAGTGCGTAAATGGGGTGAAAAGCCTTCATTTGCTTATGAGCCGAAACCGCACTGGGATATTGCAGATGAGCTAGGTATTCTTGATTTTGAACGAGCTGCAAAGGTAACAGGAAGCCGTTTCGTGTTCTATAAAGGTTTAGGTGCTCGTCTGGAGCGTGCGCTTTATAACTTTATGCTTGATCTGCATGTAGATGAGTATAACTATACTGAAGTGATCCCGCCTTATATGGTAAACCGCGCAAGCATGACGGGAACGGGTCAGCTTCCTAAATTCGAAGAGGATGCGTTTAAAATCAGAGAAGAAGATTACTTCTTAATTCCGACTGCGGAAGTACCGATTACAAACATGCATCGCGATGAAATCCTTTCAGGTGACAGCCTGCCGATTAACTATGCGGCATTCAGTGCCTGCTTCCGTTCTGAAGCTGGTTCAGCAGGGCGCGATACACGCGGATTAATCCGTCAGCACCAATTTAATAAAGTTGAGCTTGTGAAGTTTGTGAAGCCTGAAGATTCTTATGAAGAATTAGAGAAGCTTACAAACCAAGCAGAACGAGTTCTTCAGCTGCTTGAGCTTCCATACCGTGTCATGAGCATGTGTACGGGTGATCTAGGCTTTACGGCTGCGAAAAAATACGATATCGAAGTTTGGATTCCAAGCCAAGACACATATCGTGAAATCTCTTCTTGCAGCAACTTCGAAGCGTTCCAGGCAAGACGTGCGAACATTCGTTTCAGACGTGAAGCGAAAGGCAAGCCTGAGCATGTACACACACTGAATGGTTCAGGTCTGGCGGTTGGAAGAACAGTTGCCGCTATCTTAGAAAATTATCAGCAGGAAGACGGAAGCGTTGTTGTTCCAAAAGTACTTCGCCCTTATATGGGAAATAGAGAAGTAATAAAACCATAAAATTGTGAAAAGGTGTGCCTGACCAGGTGCACCTTTTTGCCTGTGTAGACAGGACACTTTTATAAAAACAAAAAAAATTTTTAAAAATGCTTGACCATATGAGAACATTCATGATATAGTAAGTCTTGTCGATACGGAGGAATACCCAAGTCCGGCTGAAGGGATCGGTCTTGAAAACCGACAGGGGTGTCAAAGCCCGCGGGGGTTCGAATCCCTCTTCCTCCGCCATATTGATTTTAATCTAATGAAACACAAGCATATATTGGAGATTGTTTTGTCCGTTGCGTTCGGTGCAGCGGATTTTTTATTATAATGAAAAAGTGAATCTCAGTTGAGATTCACTTTTTTTGATTTTCATGAATAACTGAAGCGATTTGATCTACTATGTTTTCGATCGAGCTTTCGTCGTTCAGCAGATCGTAATCCTCAATGCGAAGCTTTAGAACAGGGCAGGCGTTAAAACCGCTTATCCAGTTTTCATATCGTGTATGCATTTCTTCCCAATAAGATCGGCTTGTCTGAAGCTCCATTTCACGGCCGCGTTCTTCAATTCGGTTTAAAATGTTCTTCAGATCTCCTTCTAAATAAATCAATACATCTGGGTGTGGGAAATACGGTGTCATCACCATTGCTTCGAAAAGGCTTGTGTAAGTTTTATAATCAGTCTTTGACATTGTCCCTTTGTCAGCATGCATTTTCGCGAAAATACCTGTGTCTTCATAAATAGAACGATCCTGTACAAAGCCTCCGCCGGCTTCAAAAATCGTTTTCTGTTCTTTGAATCGCTCAGCTAAGAAATAGATTTGCAGGTGAAAGCTCCAACGCTCAAAATCATGATAGAACTTTTCTAAGTATGGATTATGATCGACTTCCTCAAGAGAGGTTTTAAATCCAAGCCGTTTAGCCAAAGCTTTTGTTAAAGTCGATTTTCCGACACCTACTGTTCCTGCTACTGTGATAATTGAATTTTTAGGGATATGATGTTCCTTCATACGATAAGCTCCTTTACATGGGCGGCAATGCGTTCAAAGTCGCTCTTATTCAAAACGAAATCTTTAGAATCGCCATCTATGGTTAACACTGTAAGTTCAGGATCTGATTCCTGCAGCTGTTTGATGGCGACTTCATAATCTGCGATCAGCTGCTCTAAATAGCTTGTTTCAATTTTTTTCTCAAAGGGGCGTCCGCGTTTTTCAATGCGGTGTAACAATGTGGGCAGACTAGCCTTTATGTAAATGATGAAATTCGGCTTTGGCAGATCATCCGTTAGCAGGTGATAAATCTTTTTATATTTTTCCAGCTGATGCTGAGACAGGGTACGTTCCGCAAAAATCACATTTTTATAAATGTGATAATCAGCTATCACAGGCTGTCCCTTTTTTAAAAAGTGATCACTGGTGTCTTCAAGCTGTTTGTATCTGTGACAAAGAAAAAACATTTCAAGCTGGAAGCTCCATTCCTCTATATTGTCATAAAACTTATCAAGGTACGGGTTATCCTCAACAATCTCACTAATCATAGGGAATCCAAACTCTTGTGAGAGCATCGTCGCGAGGGTAGTTTTTCCTGCCCCGATAGGACCTTCTATTGCAATAAAAGGGGCTGTATTCATCGGAATCCTCCTTATTTCTGAAAAACGTTCGTCAGTTACCGACCTTCATATTGTATCACAACCCTTGGGCGCCCCCATGAAAAAAAGACGTTTCCAAATTATCGAAACGTCTTTTTGACAATATTAAATTGATCAGACAGCAACAGCCAGTTTTGCGGGAAGGAAAGACCCAGCTTCCAATAGCTGATGCCTCTTAAATTCAGCTCTTTAATCAAATTGAATTTTGCTTGGATCGAGCGGGCATCCTCGAACCATACCTCGTGTCTTCTGTTTTCTGCATCAGTATAGCGGAAGAAAGGGGCTTGAGCGGTTTCGTCATACTGAATTTCTGCATTGTTTTGATCGGCAATGACAATGGCTTGCTGAGGGCTTATTGCTCTTGCCGGGGTTCCACCTGCTGTATATGGCAGTGTCCAGTCATACCCATATAAATTCTGGCCCATGACAATTTTATTCGCAGGCATTTCAGTCAAAGCATATTCGATGACATCCCGAACAGGCCCGATTGGAGAAACGGCTTGAGCCGGCCCGCCGCTATAGCCCCATTCATATGTCATGAGAACAACAAAGTCGACAATTTGGCCATGGGCTCTGTAATCATGGGCTTCGTACCATCTGCCCTGCTGTGTTGCGCTTGTTTTAGGGGCAAGCGCCGTAGAAATTTCTAAGCCTTCTCGATGGAAAAGATCCGTTGCTTCACGGAGAAATTGATTATAGGCTTCTCTATCCTGAGGCCGCAAATATTCAAAGTCAAAATGAATATCATAGAAACCATATCTTTTTGCATTCTCGACTATTTCATTTAAAAGTCTTCTTTTTACAGTATCGTTGTTCAAAAGGATCCGGCCGAGTTCATCGCTGAATGCCTGGTTTTCTAGGTTCGTTATAATCATCATCAATGCCGTGTTTTGATTCTCTGCAATGCTTCTTAAATTCGTTAAAGGCGGTGCGACTAAGGTTCCGTCACGCTGTGCCTGGAAACTGAATGCGCCAAGGTACGTTAAGTAGGGCGACGCTTCTCTGGCCGCCTGCTGGAGATTTTCGCTGACTTGATTTCCGCGGGGTTCCAAATAAGCATTTGATTCGATGTCTCGTTTAGGAACGGGAGGGATGTATAAGCGGAAACCAATCTGCAGCACGGTATTTAACTGGATGCGATTAACCCTGGCGAGCTCGGCTGCCGTTGTATTAAATTGTTGCGCGATGGATGTCAGGGTATCACCTTGTTGAACATCATAGAACTGGCCAGCTATTGGAATGACAATGGTTTGTCCGACAACAAGGCTGTCGGGATTCGGTATTTCATTCGTTTCTGTGATTTCACTTACAGTTGTTCTGTATTGTGAAGCGATAGCAGAAAGAGTGTCGCCTTGTTTCACCACATAAATTTGAATGAAAAACGCCTCCTTTCATATCGCTATCCAATGTATGAAAGAAAAACGCTGATCATGTTTATTTTTCTGTAATTTGTTCCTCGGTCGTAATTTCTGCGAAAAGAACATTCTCCATCATGGTCAAGGCAAATTCGTTATCTTCGTCACGATTTGAGGCAATACAGTCCTTAGGTATCGTGATGCTGTATTCCCTCATGTAAGCGTCATTAGCGGTAAATAGCACGCATATGTTACCGGCTATACCTGTTAAGATAATATGCTTCACCTGCAATTCGGTAAGGAGAGTGTGAAGTGCTGTTTCGTAAAAGGCGGAATGTTTCGGTTTGATTAAAAAATAATCAGCATCTTCCGGCGCTATTTGTCTGATGATATCCTTGCTTTTTTCATTCGTGCATTCTTGCTGAATATTTTTAATATCAGCTTGCCAAAGTCCGTAATGATCATTAATGTAAATAATCGGCCAGTCGTTTTGTCTCGCATGCTCCTTTAATGATAAAATGTGAGGAACGATTTTTTCTGTTTTTTTAGCGAGGCTTTCTCCCATATCGAATTCAAAATTATTGATCATGTCTACAATGAGAAGAGCTGTGTCTGCTTTGGACAATCGACAGTCTCCTTTCCGTTTCAGTTATAGTTAATATGTAGCCTTTTTAGGCAATGAAAAAACTTTGAAAAGAGAGCTTATCCTTATGACACAAGATGAACTTTATATGAAAGAAGCAATTAAAGAAGCGAAAAAAGCTGAAGAGAAAGGTGAAGTGCCAATCGGCGCCGTGCTTGTCGTCAATGATGAAATCGTAGCGCGTGCACATAATTTAAGAGAGACGGAGCAGCGGTCAATCGCTCATGCGGAAATGCTTGTGATTGATGAAGCGTGTAAGGCGCTGGGAACGTGGCGGCTGGAGGGGGCAACTCTTTATGTGACGCTTGAGCCTTGTCCGATGTGTGCCGGTGCCGTCGTGCTTTCTCGAGTGGAAAAAGTGGTATTTGGTGCATTTGACCCTAAAGGCGGCTGTTCAGGCACGCTCATGAACCTTTTGCAGGAAGAGCGCTTTAACCACCAGGCTGAAGTGGTGAGCGGGGTGCTTGAGGAGGAATGCGGAGGAATGCTCAGTTCGTTTTTTAGAGAACTGCGAAAAAAGAAGAAAGCCTTCAGGAAAAACTTGTCTGAGTAGTCCGGTTGCAATTTTTAGGGGGAAACGATATACTTATGTATGCATCGCAATAGATGCGATATAAAATTTGATATTTATTTTGCCGTGCTAAGCGGGGAGGTAGCGGTGCCCTGTACCTGCAATCCGCTCTAGCAGGGCCGAATCCCTTCTCGAGGTTCGTTTACTTTAAGGTCTGCCTTAAGTAAGTGGTGTTGACGTTTGGGTCCTGCGCAATGGGAATTCATGAACCATGTCAGGTCCGGAAGGAAGCAGCATTAAGTGAAACCTCTCATGTGCCGCAGGGTTGCCTGGGCCGAGCTAACTGCTTAAGTAACGCTTAGGGTAGCGAATCGACAGAAGGTGCACGGTAAATCAATCATCAAATTTTCAGACTCACCTATCATTAGGTGAGTTTTTTGTTATGTAAAAAGAGCTTTTGGAATCGAAACAAGGTTCATGTATAATGGGAATGATGAATAACGGAGGAGGGCAAACCCGTGAGTTACCAAGCTTTATATCGAGTATTCAGGCCTCAGCGCTTTGAAGATGTGGTTGGACAAGAACACATTACAAAAACGCTGCAAAATGCCCTTTTGCAAAAAAAGTTTTCTCACGCCTATCTGTTTTCCGGGCCAAGAGGAACGGGAAAAACCAGTGCAGCCAAAATATTTGCCAAGGCTGTCAACTGTGAACATGCTCCTGTTGATGAGCCATGCAACGAATGTGCGGCCTGTAAAGGGATAACAAACGGGTCAATATCCGATGTCATAGAAATTGACGCCGCTTCAAACAACGGTGTTGATGAGATTCGTGACATTCGTGATAAAGTGAAGTTTGCCCCGTCGGCCGTCACATATAAGGTATATATCATAGATGAGGTACATATGCTTTCTATCGGCGCCTTTAATGCATTGCTAAAAACATTAGAAGAGCCGCCCGAGCATTGTATTTTCATTTTAGCAACAACCGAACCGCACAAAATTCCTTTAACCATTATCTCCAGATGTCAGCGTTTTGATTTTAAACGAATTACATCCCAAGCGATTGTCGGATGTATGAATAAAATCGTTGATGCCGAACAGCTGCAAGTGGAAGAGGGATCACTTGATATCATTGCGAGTGCTGCAGATGGCGGTATGAGGGATGCTTTGAGTCTTCTTGATCAGGCTGTATCATTCAGCGGTGATGTCCTGAAAGTCGAGGATGCGCTTTTGATTACGGGAGCTGTTTCTCAATTATATATAGGAAAGCTTGCACAATCCCTGCATGATAAAAACGTTTCTGACGCACTGGAAACATTAAATGAACTGCTTCAGCAAGGGAAAGATCCGGCTAAGCTGATAGAGGATATGATTTTCTATTTCAGGGACATGCTGCTGTACAAAACAGCCCCTGGCTTAGAAGGGGTGCTTGAAAAAGTAAAAGTTGATGAAACGTTCCGGGGACTAAGCGAACAAATTCCGGCACAGGCCATATATGAAATGATTGATATTCTGAACAAGAGCCACCAAGAAATGAAATGGACAAATCATCCCCGTATCTTTTTTGAAGTGGCAGTGGTGAAGATTTGCCAAACGTCTCATCAATCAACTGCTGACCTGCCTGAAGTCGATATGCTGATGAAAAAAATTCAGCAGCTCGAGCAGGAAGTGGAGCGGCTTAAAACAACGGGTATTAAAGCAGCGGCGGAAAGCCCGAAAAAAGAAACGCCGCGTGTGCCAAAGGGCGGGAAATCCAATTACAAAGCACCAGTAGGCAGAATTCATGAAATTCTAAAGGAAGCTACGAGACCGGATCTTGACCTGCTCAGAAACAGCTGGGGCAAGCTTCTTGCTCATCTCAAACAGCAAAACAAAGTGTCACATGCCGCTTTGCTGAATGACAGTGAACCTGTGGCAGCCGCCTCAGCGGCATTTGTTTTGAAATTCAAATATGAAATTCATTGTAAAATGGTCGCCGAGGATAATAACGGAGTCCGGACCAATCTTGAGCAGATTTTAGAATCAATGCTCGGAAAAAGAATGGATTTGATTGGCGTTCCAGAAGAACAATGGGGTAAAATAAGAGAAGAATTTTTAGTAGATCATCAGCAGGAAAATGAAGGATCAAATGAACCGGCTGAAGAAGACCCGCTGATTGCCGAGGCGAAAAAGCTTGTCGGAGCGGATTTAATTGAAATAAAAGACTAACAAAATGAAAGAGAGTGAATGCTATGCGTGGCGGAATGGGAAATATGCAAAAAATGATGAAACAAATGCAAAAAATGCAAAAGGACATGGCGAAGGCTCAAGAAGAGCTTGCAGAAAAGGTTGTTGAAGGAACTGCGGGCGGCGGTATGGTAACAGTAAAAGCAAACGGCCAAAAAGAAATCCTGGATGTCATCATTAAAGAGGAAGTCGTTGATCCGGAAGATATCGACATGCTTCAAGATTTAGTGCTTGCTGCAACGAATGAAGCTTTGAAAAAAGTTGACGAGATCACAAACGAAACAATGGGTCAATTTACAAAGGGAATGAACATGCCAGGTTTATTCTAGGGGGATAAAAGAACATGCAATATCCTGAACCAATATCAAAGCTGATTGACAGCTTTATGAAATTGCCAGGGATCGGACCGAAAACAGCGGTTCGTCTGGCTTTTTTTGTTCTAGGTATGAAAGAAGATGTGGTATTAGATTTTGCGAAAGCATTAGTAAATGCGAAACGCAACCTGACATATTGTTCAGTTTGCGGGCATATTACAGATCAGGACCCTTGCTATATATGTGAAGATACGCGCAGGGATAAGTCTATTATCTGTGTTGTGCAAGACCCTAAGGATGTTATCGCTATGGAGAAAATGAAGGAATACAATGGACAGTATCACGTTCTCCACGGCGCCATTTCTCCAATGGACGGCATCGGACCGGAGGATATTAAAATACCAGAATTGTTAAAACGATTACAGGATGATCAAGTGACAGAAGTGATTCTCGCGACAAACCCTAATATAGAAGGGGAAGCAACGGCGATGTATATATCAAGGCTCCTGAAGCCGTCTGGTATTAAGCTCTCCCGTATTGCCCACGGACTGCCCGTCGGCGGCGATTTGGAATATGCGGATGAGGTCACTCTTTCTAAAGCACTTGAAGGAAGACGTGAATTGTAAGGAGGAAAAAGCGATCCATGGGTTTTCTTCGCAAGAAAACATTGAGAAGAGAGTTTGATGAAAAACTAACCGAGCAGCTTTTTAAGCAAAAGGAAGAGTGGAACAGGCAGAAAAAGCTGGTTGAAAAAAGCTTAGAACCGTCTGCTGAAGTGTTATACGAACTAAAAGTAGCTGAAGCAAAGTATTTTTTTTACTTGAGGGAAGCAAAGCAGCGAAATTTAAAAATCAGCAGGTGGAAGTAAGTGGTCTAAACTCCTGGATCTTCTCATAAGCTTGTACTAGAACAAGCAAAGGAGATGAGAAGATTCATGGAGCCTATTTTTATTATAGGGATTATTTTAGGACTGGTTATTCTTCTTTTTTTATCAGGTTCAGCAGCAAAGCCTTTAAAGTGGATTGGCATTACAGCTGTTAAATTTGTTGCGGGTGCTTTGCTGCTGGTTTGTGTAAATATGTTTGGCGGCAGTCTTGGCATTCATGTGCCAATTAATATTGTCACTACAGCTATCAGCGGAATTTTAGGAATACCGGGAATAGCTGCGTTAGTTGCCATTAAGCAATTTATCATTTAATTGATATTATATATTGACTTTGATAGCCGAGGGTGTTATTCTAATATACGTCGCTGATGACGAATTACTTTTTTGAAAAGAAATCATTAAAAAGTTGTTGACGATAGCGATAGAAAATGTTATGATTATAAAGTCGCTTAAAGAGCGGCAACAAAGTTCTTTGAAAACTAAACAAGACAAAACGTACCTGTTAATTCATTTTTAAATAAATCGCACAGCGATGTGCGTAGTCAGTCAAACTAGGACCTGCACGATGCAGGTCACACAGGTGTCACCGCAGGATGCGGTGAACTTAACCTGTGATCCATTTATCGGAGAGTTTGATCCTGGCTCAGGACGAACGCTGGCGGCGTGCCTAATACATGCAAGTCGAGCGGACAGATGGGAGCTTGCTCCCTGATGTTAGCGGC
>NZ_JAJSOZ010000034.1:0-8591 GCF_021282335.1 Bacillus sp. G16
CATTTATAGTTAATTTTACTTGTAAAATATATGCTATTTTTCTTATCGGTCATATCTATTATTTGTTAATAAATAAATCGCTTTTTCTTGTAGCCCATCTGAATAAATCTCCGCAAATACCCCTTGAACCAATTCGAACCGTCCCTTATAATGCTAATATTGGAAAGTAAACAAGATATGATAAAAAACAGTGGTTTTCTAGGGTTCCGCAATGCAAATTGGTCTGTGACCGAGAGAAAACACATAACAGCCTGGCTGTTATGACACGGTGGGATAAAAGCCCAGGAGTTTCTGCTCTTTTGCGAGAGCGTACTCCTGGGTTTTTTTGTTGATACTATCTGGAGAAGGAGTGTTTTGTGATGAAAAAGAAAATGCTGGATGTGCTGATGCTTGTGATTGGTGCTTTTTTCTTTGCGCTTGCAGTGAATTTGTTTGCGATTCCCAATGACCTTGGGGAAGGCGGGGTCACTGGGATTACGCTGATTTTGTATTATGTGTTTCAATGGTCTCCCGGAGTAACGAACTTTATCTTAAATGCATTTCTGCTTTTAATCGGCTACAAGTTTCTAGACGGTAAAACCACTGTCTATACCATCATTGCCGTAGCGGCGAATTCGCTTTTTCTCCATCTGACACACGGGTGGAGTATTCCGTCTAATGAATTGATCATTAATACGATTTTCGCGGGTGTATTTGCGGGAGTCGGTATTGGCATGATTATTCGTGTCGGCGGCACGACCGCCGGTTCTGCGATTCTGGCCAGAATCGCTAATAAATATTTAGACTGGAATATCAGCTACGCGTTATTGTTTTTTGATTTAATCGTGGTATTTAGCTCTTATTTTATTATTGGTGCGGAAAAAATGATGTTTACGATCGTGATGCTGTATATCGGAACGAAAGTGATGGACTTCATTATTGAAGGATTGAATACGAAAAAAGCCATTACGGTCATTTCGGAAAATAAGAGTGAGATTGCAGAGCAGGTGAATACCTTGATGGATCGGGGTGTCACGATTTTATCAGGGAAGGGAAACTATACGGGCCAGTCGAAAGAGATTTTGTATATTGTCATTAACAAACAGGAGCTGTCCATGCTGAAGAAAATCATCAGAAGCTGCGACAAAAAAGCGTTTGTGATCGTCCATGACGTACGCGATGTGTTTGGCGAAGGGTTTGTTGATATATCTAAATAATGAAAATCCCTCTGCACTTGAAGCAGAGGGATTTGTTCGTTTAGAACGGATATTTGCGGTATTGCTTCTGTATCGAAATCCATTTCGTCACGGTAAATTCCTCGACCACCCAAGGATTTCCGAAGCGGCCGACACCGCTGGCTTTGTTTCCGCCAAAGGCGATATTCGGCGAGTCATTAACGGACTGGTCGTTGACATGGGTCATGCCGCTGTCAATTTGCAGGGCAAACTTTTCGCCTTTTTCTAAATCAGAAGTGAAAACAGCCGAGCTGAGGCCGTATTCTGTATCATTTGCCATATCAATCGCTTCCTGATCGCTGGAGGCTTTGATAATGGTGGCAATGGGGGCAAACAGCTCCGTTTGGGCAATTTTGCTGTTGTTGTCAGCACCGACAAAGACATACGGTGTGAGCACGTTTCCGACGCGTTTTCCTTCAACCGCAAGCTCAATGCCGTCTGCCTTTGCCTGCTCAATGATCTCCAGCGCTTTTTCGATTTGGTGTTCGTTGATCAGCGGGCCGACAACGGTTTTCGGATCGGTTTGATCGCCGTACGGAAGCTGTTTGACACGGGAGGTGAATTTTTCAACAAACTCATCGTACACATCTTGATGAACGATGATCCTGTTGATAATCATGCAGATTTGTCCCTGGTGAATAAATTTCCCGAAAATCGCGGCGTCTACAGCACGATCGACATCCGCGTCTGATAGGACGGCAAATGGGTTGTTGCCGCCGAGCTCAAGGGCCATTCGCTTGAAGTTACGCCCAGCGATTTCACCGATGTGACGCCCGACTGCGGTTGATCCCGTAAAGCTGATTAATTTCGGGATTGGATTGGTCAGCATGCCGTCCCCGATTTCCTTTAAGTCCGTCAACATGACGTTGAGGACACCCGCAGGAAGGCCGGCGTGTTCAAATGCTTTTGCAATGATGGTTCCGCCGGAAAGAGCGGTTTGAATATCTGGCTTGTGAACAACACTGTTTCCCAGCGCAATCGCAGGTGCAATCGTTCTCATTGATAAATTCATTGGAAAATTAAATGGAGAAATTGATGAAATCACACCGAGCGGAAGGCGGTAAATCTTATTGATTTTTCCTTCAATGTTGGATGGAACCTCTTTGACGCCGCCCAACTCGCCGGTATACGTCATGGCTTCATCTAAAATCGCAATGGTTTGCTCAAGCTCGATCGTTGCTTTAATGATCGTTCCGCCGGTTTCGCGGGAGATCATCATGATGATGTCATCACGGTTTTCCTGTAAGTAGCCGCGCGCTTTTTGCAGGACTGCTTTTCGGTCTTCTGTTGTGCTCTTGGCCCACTCTTTTTGAGTCTGCTGTGCAATGTCAAAAGTATCCTCCAGCTGTTTGCTTGTTGCCAACGATGCTGTTGTAATCACAGACTGGTCATACGGATTCAAAATGTTCTCCGTACGCCCGCTTTCTCCTTCTGTCCATTTTCCGTTGATAAAACTTTTGTTTAACGCTTCTAAACCCATTCATGATCACCCTCCTTTGGTCCTGCATATCCTCTTCTATTTCCGCTGAAGCCAATATGTAAACGAACGAGGTTTCCCTTTCAGTTTCTCGTCTGTCTATGCCGGATATACTCTTTTTTATTGGAGAACCTTGCATTTCGCCTTATACTAAATATACAGATCCTTACATGAGAGAGGAGACCATATGAAATCTCTGCTGGCTATTTATCCCGGTTCGATTGTGTCTGATGAGCTTTGCGTAAAGGAAGACTGTCTATGCTTTTTTGATGAGAACAATCAGAGATATATCTCCATTCCGAAAAAGGAAATTAGCGAAAAAGAGACACTGCTGCTGCAGTCATTTTTGACGCCTGCGGATGAGGTCAATCAAATGTCTTTGAAGTCGCCGGAGGAAAACAAGTGGTTTGCGTTTCTTTTTTCTAAAGGGGAAGTGCCGGCGAACATAAAAAAGCGGACGAGATTTGTTCATTTTCATTTAATTGGCAAAATGGAGCGGGCGTCCTTTGCGGAAGCCGTCCGCCATTTTTGGCCGGTTCCTTTTGTGATTGTGTGGATGCATGAGGACAGAGGCGTGATTGTCGAGCAGGAAAGTGAAGCGGCGGCGGGGAAAGACGAACTGGAATCACTCGCTAAAGTTCTTGAGAGTGATTTCTACTTCAGTGTCCGTTTTTATGCCGGGAGATTTTATGAGCCGGATGAGAATCTGCGAACACATTACGCCCGTGAACAGACGTATTTCCTGTTTGCTGAAAAACGGCTGCCTCAGGTGCAGAGTGTGACCTTTGATATGATTTTTCCTTTTTTATTATTAGAAGCAGAAAAAGAAAAGCTGGAGACGCTGCTCTCTGAAGAAGCGGAGCTTTTATTTGGAAATGAATCTGAGCTGAGGAAGACAATCAAGCTCTTTATTGAAAACAATTCAAACGTGACGTTAACGGCTAAAAAGCTGCATCTGCACCGCAACAGCCTGCAATATCGAATTGATAAATTTATTGAGCGGTCAGGGATAGACATTAAAACGTATAAAGGCGCGCTGCTCGCTTATTTTATCTGCCTGCAAAGCGAAGTTTCAGAATAAATTGGAAATATGCACGAAAAATGGTTGGCTGATTTTATGAACGCTGCCCATTCCAGCGATATGAAAAAGCTGTTACACTCAAATGAAGAAAGCGTTTACAATAACAAAGGGGGATGTTAGATGGCTGAATTGCGGATGGAGCACATTTATAAATATTATGATCAGAAGGAAGCGGCTGTTGATGACTTTAACCTTCACATCGCCGATAAGGAATTTATCGTATTCGTCGGCCCGTCAGGCTGCGGGAAATCAACGACGCTGCGAATGGTCGCAGGGCTTGAGGAAATTTCGAAAGGCGATTTTTATATTGAAGGAAAACGGGTAAATGATGTAGCGCCAAAGGACAGGGATATCGCGATGGTATTTCAAAACTACGCGCTCTATCCGCATATGACAGTCTACGATAATATCGCATTCGGGCTGAAGCTTCGAAAAATGCCGAAGCCAGAAATCAAAAAAAGGGTAGAAGAAGCCGCTAAAATTCTCGGGCTGGAGGAATATTTGCACCGCAAACCGAAAGCGCTGTCAGGCGGGCAGAGACAGCGGGTCGCACTTGGACGGGCAATCGTGCGGGATGCAAAGGTGTTCCTGATGGATGAGCCTTTGTCGAATCTGGATGCGAAGCTGAGGGTGCAAATGCGGGCGGAAATCATTAAGCTCCATCAGAGGCTGCAAACCACAACGATTTACGTGACGCATGACCAGACAGAAGCGCTGACGATGGCGACACGGATCGTGGTCATGAAAGACGGAAAAATCCAGCAGATCGGGACGCCGAAGGATGTATACGAATTCCCTGAAAACGTATTTGTCGGCGGATTTATCGGATCACCGGCGATGAACTTTTTCAAAGGAAAGCTGACGGACGGCGTAATCAAAATCGGTTCTGCAGCATTAACCGTGCCGGAAGGAAAAATGAAGGTGCTGCGTGAAAAGGGCTACATTGGCAAAGAAGTCATCTTCGGGATCCGTCCTGAGGATATTCATGATGAATTAATTGTTGTAGAATCGTATAAGAACTCTTCGATTAAAGCGAAAATCAATGTCGCAGAGCTGCTCGGTTCTGAAATCATGATTTATTCGCAGATTGATAATCAAGACTTTATTGCGCGGATCGACGCTCGTCTCGATATTCAATCAGGTGATGAGCTGACGGTTGCGTTTGATATGAATAAAAGCCATTTCTTTGACAGTGAGACAGAAGTGAGAATTCGTTAAGTTCAAAAACCGGACATGGAGACATGTCCGGTTTTTTTGTGTTCTCTTAAAGGTTTACAGAAAAAACCGCAGGGGGTAGTGGTTGGTAAGAAAGGGGAGATCGTGATGTGGCATGCGGCAATGTGGGGCGGGATCTCCGGCTCTGCTGTATTGCTGGGCGCGCTGGCGTCCATGTTTTTTTCGATTCGCAAACAGATCATCGGCTATATTATGGCTTTTGGCACAGGCGTCTTAATTGGCGCTGCCGCTTACGAGCTTCTTGGAGATGCAGTGGCAGAAGGCGGAATTGTGTCGACAGGCGCCGGATTTATTGCGGGGGCAGTCGTTTTTACGATTTTTGATTACGCGGTTTCCAAAAGAGGCGCGTCACAAAGAAAAAGATCGGGACAAGCAGCTGCCGGCGGCGGAGGAATCGCCATTTTTATCGGCACCATCATGGATGCTGTTCCGGAATCGATTATGATTGGCGCCAGCCTTCTCGAAGAACAATCGGTCAGCTTCCTTTTGGTGATTGCCATCTTTATCAGCAACATACCTGAAGGGCTGTCCAGTACAGCAGGAATGAAAAACAACGGGTATTCCAGAACAAAAATTATGCTGCTTTGGGCTGCGGTGTTCGTGATTTCGATTCTTGCATCATGGTCAGGATATTTCTTTCTCGACGGTGCTTCTGAAGAAGTGATGTCAGCAATCGCAGCGTTTGCGGGCGGGGGCATCATTGCAATGATTGCTTCGACGATGATGCCCGAGGCGTACGAAGACAGCGGTCCGATGACAGGTTTGATCGCTGCACTTGGCCTGTTAACCTCGCTGGTTTTGAATCAGTTTTCTTAAATGTGAGCCGGTCATGCTTCCATGTCCGGTTTTTTTGCTTGAAAATCTCAGAAACAAACCGATGAAAAGGAGGAAGAAATAGACAGAAAGCAGGAGAACGATGAAACGATTGATTTTAAGCGCCTTTCTTTTAGGCGGCTGCTTTGCTCTCGCGGCTTGCGCTGATCAAGAGGCAAACGCGGAGCAGCAGATGCCGAAAGCAGAACAAAAGAAACCGGAAGAAAAGACAGTACATATTCAGAAAAAAGAAGACGATACATCCGCATGGATTAAAACAGAGAAACCGGCAAAGCTGCCGATTTTGATGTATCACAGCATTTCCTCAGGAAACAGCCTCCGTGTCCCGAAGAAAGAATTCGAAGCACATATGAAGTGGCTGCACGATAACGGCTATCAGACATTAACGCCGAAAGAGGCGTATCTCATGCTGACGCAGGATAAAAAGCCGAGTGAGAAATGCGTGCTGATCACGTTTGATGACGGATACACAGACAATTATCAAGACGCGTATCCGGTGCTGAAGAAGTACGGGATGAGGGCGACGATTTTTATGATCGGCAAATCGATCGGACATAAACATCATCTGACAGAGGACCAAATGAAAGAAATGGCGAAGCATGGCATATCGATTGAAAGCCATACGATTGACCACCTTGAGCTGAACGGGTTAACGCCTGAACAGCAGCACAGTGAGATGGCTGATTCGAAAAAACTGTTTGACGGCATGTTTCATCAGCAAACCTCTATCATCAGCTATCCGGTGGGGCGCTACAATGAGGATACGCTAAAGGCCGCCAAAGAAACGGGCTATCAAATGGGCGTGACGACAGAACCGGGCGCGGCATCGAGAGACCAGGGAATGTACGCCCTCCATCGCGTGCGCGTGTCCCCGGGCATGTCAGGCGCATCTTTTGGCGCGTATATCGAGTCGATGAAATAAAAAAGGAGGCGCTCAATCGCCTCCGCCGCCACAGCCGGAATCGCTGAAACCTCCGTCACTGCCGCATCCATCATGATGCGAGCCATGATCTGAATAACCGAAAAACCCGCTGTCCGCCTGCTGCCGGCTTTTGTTTTCCAAGGGCTGCGGCTGAATGACTGAAAGAAAAACGATAATAGCTACAATCAATAAGATGATCACAATCATTTCTGGTCACTCCCTTTTTTAACCATATCTGTTATACGGATGAAACGCTGATCGGTTTCACTTCAAAGAGATCGATTCTTTCAGCCGGTCTCTGAGCCAGCGCATGAGGCAGGAACTTGCAAAAACACGGACAGCAAAAAAGCAAGCTCTTTCGTTTTACAAAGAACTTGCTTGCGGTGTATCAATAAAACTGGTGAAGCAGCAATAAGGTTAAGGACACTGTAATCGCTCCCCCGATTCGGGTAGACACCTGGGCGAATGGCATCAGTTCAAGTCTTTCTGCGGCGCTTAAAATGGCGACGTCCCCGGTGCCGCCTTGCCCTGAATGGCACGCATTGATAATAGCTGTCTCAATTGGATACATGTTCAGCCATTTTCCGGTGAAAAAGCCGACGGCCATCATGGTCACAACGACAGACAGAATCGTAATGATATTGCTGAGGTTGAAGGCAGCGACAAGCTTGTCCCACGGCGTCATAGACACGCCGATCGCAAAAAGCAGCGGGTAGGTTACAGCGGTTGAAAAGAAGCGGGACACACCAAACGCGCCATTTTCAATTGAGGCAGGCACCAATCTGAAAAGCTTAACCAGAACAGCCAGTAACAGCATGGCAACGGGTGCCGGAAATCCGAAAAAGTCGTGAGCGAGCATGCCGACTAAGTATAAAGAAACAGCAAGGATACCGCCTGACGCAAATAAGGAAAGGTTGAACATTTGCTGGCCGCTTTGTGATTCCTCCAGCGCAGGGGACACTTCTTCAGATCGATCCACTTTGCCGTTGCCTGTCCATTCCGGTTTTTTCTTTCCGATTCTGTTCAGCAATCCCGCTAGAATGATCGCGCACAGGCTGCCAAGCATAATCGACGGCAGAACAAGTGCAAACGCTTCCCCTTGAGACATGGGCATGATGTCAGAATAACCGATGGACAGCGGGATAGCGCCTTCTCCGACTCCTCCTGCCATGATCGGAATGACAATGTAGAGCAGTGTATGCTGAAATCCGAGTCCGAGCAATGTGCCGACAGCCAGTCCGACAATAGCGGCCGCGACAGAACCGGCAATAAGCGGAATAAAGATTTTCATGAATGCTTTTACGAGTGTTTCTCTTTTCATGCCGAGGATGCTTCCCACGACAATTCCTGCGATAAACAAGTATAGAAAGTTTGAGTTTTCTGTAAACTCTGTGGTGGATTTGACGATATCATGAGGCAGCAGGTGATAGTAGACGACAGCGGACGGAATAAAAGTAGCTAGGATGGCCGGGCCGCCGATAGAACGAACAATCGGTATCGATTTGCCGATTTGGGCAAAGGTGAACCCGAAAAATGCCATGACGGCAATGGATGTCAAGATGTCACTTTTTACATCGTGATGCATAACAAAAACAGTGATTAATATAAACAGCAAGGCATACACAGGAAGCGGTATGATGCCTACTTTTATATTCATGGCTCTCGCAAACCAATTCTCTTTTCGAACCCCTTCGTGAATTGTATCCGTTTGCAATTGCATTTGTGTTTGAAGCTCTCCCATTGAAAAACCTCCCCTATTCTTGATGCAGTGAAATTGTTCACTACATTAAGTATACTAAAAAATTGAAATTATTAATATATTAATAA
>NZ_JAJSOZ010000035.1:0-8385 GCF_021282335.1 Bacillus sp. G16
TTCCGCAAGGAAGTAAGATCCCTGAAAGATGATCAGGTTGATAGGTCTGAGGTGGAAGTGTGGCGACACATGGAGCTGACAGATACTAATCGATCGAGGACTTAACCACATTTTGAATGATGTCACACCTGTTATCTAGTTTTGAGAGAATAAGTTTTTTCAAAAAAACACTTGATTTCCTCAAGAATACATAGTATAATGTTAAATGTCACTGAAATTGTCTGGTGATGATGGCGAAGAGGTCACACCCGTTCCCATACCGAACACGGAAGTTAAGCTCTTCAGCGCCGATGGTAGTCGGGGGTTTCCCCCTGTGAGAGTAGGACATCGCCAGGCAGACTTCATTCCGCAGTAGCTCAGTGGTAGAGCTATCGGCTGTTAACCGATCGGTCGTAGGTTCGAATCCTACCTGCGGAGCCATTATTGGAGAGCTGTCCGAGTGGTCGAAGGAGCACGATTGGAAATCGTGTAGGCGGTCAACTCCGTCTCAAGGGTTCGAATCCCTTGCTCTCCGCCACTGATACTTATACATAATTGCAATTGAAAGTCTGGGCCCGTTGGTCAAGCGGTTAAGACACCGCCCTTTCACGGCGGTAACACGGGTTCGAATCCCGTACGGGTCATTATATGATGGAGGATTAGCTCAGCTGGGAGAGCATCTGCCTTACAAGCAGAGGGTCGGCGGTTCGAGCCCGTCATCCTCCACCATTATCATCGCGGGGTGGAGCAGTTCGGTAGCTCGTCGGGCTCATAACCCGAAGGTCGCAGGTTCAAATCCTGCCCCCGCAACCAAAATAATTCAATACGGTCCGGTAGTTCAGTTGGTTAGAATGCCTGCCTGTCACGCAGGAGGTCGCGGGTTCGAGTCCCGTCCGGACCGCCATTTAAATAATAAGGCTCGGTAGCTCAGTTGGTAGAGCAACGGACTGAAAATCCGTGTGTCGGCGGTTCGATTCCGTCCCGAGCCACCACCTATGCCGGTGTAGCTCAATTGGTAGAGCAACTGACTTGTAATCAGTAGGTTGGGGGTTCAAGTCCTCTTGCCGGCACTGTTTTTTCAAAACTTAATGTGGAGGGGTAGCGAAGTGGCTAAACGCGGCGGACTGTAAATCCGCTCCCTCAGGGTTCGGCAGTTCGAATCTGCCCCCCTCCACCATTTATAGGGGCATAGTTTAACGGTAGAACAGAGGTCTCCAAAACCTCCGGTGTGGGTTCGATTCCTACTGCCCCTGCCAAATTTATGACATCTTGAGATTATGGCGGTTGTGGCGAAGTGGTTAACGCACCAGATTGTGGCTCTGGCACTCGTGGGTTCGATTCCCATCAATCGCCCCATATTATCATTGGGCTATAGCCAAGCGGTAAGGCAACGGACTTTGACTCCGTCATGCGTTGGTTCGAATCCAGCTAGCCCAGTCTCACTTTTTATATAAACTGCATATGATGTATTAAGTCCCTTAAGATGCGGAAGTAGTTCAGTGGTAGAACACCACCTTGCCAAGGTGGGGGTCGCGGGTTCGAATCCCGTCTTCCGCTCCAATTACGGCGGCATAGCCAAGTGGTAAGGCAGAGGTCTGCAAAACCTTTATCCCCGGTTCGAATCCGGGTGTCGCCTTTCTTTTGCCGGGGTGGTGGAATTGGCAGACACACAGGACTTAAAATCCTGCGGTAGGTGACTACCGTGCCGGTTCAAGTCCGGCCCTCGGCACCAATTTTACTTACTTGGTAAGTTGAATTGGTGTTTGCGTGTTTAAACTATAACTAATCATATTAATGATCTACTTGAGTAGATCATTTTTTTTATTGCTTTGATTTATCATAAGCAGCTAAGTTCTGATACATGATCATAAAGCTGCTTGAGCCATTATGTTTAGCTAAGTCTCTTATACTTATTTATTATTATATTTCCAAAAAACTTTTTTGAAATACGTTGACACTTTAAGAGATCCATGATATATTTATATTCGTCGGTTAGATACGACGTAAAACTTGCCGGTGTGGCGGAATTGGCAGACGCGCACGACTCAAAATCGTGTTCCTTCTGGAGTGTCGGTTCGACCCCGACCACCGGTATACTGAAAAACCCGTTTCTCATAAGAAACGGGTTTTTATTTTTTATCAAAGAAAAGGAGCTCAGCTAGGCTCCTTTTTATATTTACTCAGCGTATTGGTCTAAAATCTCTTCTAACACCTCTTCAAGCCCTTCTGCATCCTCAAGCTCTGATTGGCTGAAGCGGACGCGTACGAGCTGTTCTCCGTCATTATACATCTCTTCCAGCCATCCTCGCAGTCCTCTTGCTCTGCGGTCGACTTCGAAAATAATGTCTAAACTGTCTTCGTCTAAAAGGAAAATAAGTTCTAATTCATCAAGCATCTGACGATAGTAGCCTGATGTCGGAATGAACTCAAATTCTTGTACGAACGGAAGGCGGCGCTGGAAGTAAGGTGCTTGTTCGCAGTCTGCTTCGTTAAGGCGGAAGCCCAGGTTTTCGATTGCTTCCAGCACACTTTCAATCCAAGGGTGCGCTTTAACGAAAATTCGATCGTGATCTGACTTGTCAATACCGCCTTGAATGTCAAGGTCTGTCACTACGGCGACCTCTACTTTCCCTACAGTGATTGGTGTATCAAGTGGGAGAATGAATGAGAACGGAAATTGATGCTGTTCTCCAGGCTGAATGGTAAATGAACCAGTGACCCGGAAAGAATGAATTGTAGCGTATTTCCGGTGCTCTTCATCGTCTTTTACAATGACGTACCGTGTATTAAGCTGTAAGTCAATATAACGGATGTCCTGAGCGATTTTTCCGCCTTTGACATGTACAGTACCCCGCACTTCTTCTCCTGGATAATATGCGTCTTTCTCTAAAATCGTATCTACTTTTGCAGCACCGATTCCGGCACTTGCCGCAAGCTTCTTAAAAAATGACATGTTAAATCTTCCCCTTTTTCTTTTTCTTAACAGGTATACGTAAGAAGGAGGAAAAAAGATTCATTTGATTCATACTTTTTTCCTATTATTCGTCCGGCCTAGGGACAGACTAAGAATAATATTGAAAGCAAAGGAGCGGATTGAAATGAATAAAGAAAGTATGGTTGCTGATGAATTACACAGAATGTTTTTGGCTGGTGAACTGCAAATCACGGTAGAAGAGGATATAAACAATATATCTGAACGGCTGAGAAACGGCGATCTCAGTTTAGACCGCTTGAGCGGAGAAGACACGTTTATAAAAGAAACGGTAAACGAGGCTTTAAGAAGAGTGGAGCAATAAAAGGAAGAGACGGTCTCTCGTAAATGAGAGACCGTCTCTTTTGTATGACTTTGTTACAGTTCTCTGCAAGATAAAAGCGAATCGATTTGCAATTGTTTATCCAGGATCAAGCCTTTTTCCATTAGGAGTTCAGAAAGTTCTCCATGCAGATAAACAGCTACATCTAATTGATCACGCAATGCTCTTCGGAGGTGAGGGTTCGAGGTTTCTGTCATCGCGACAGTGTAATTGTTAATGCTTGTTTTTATTGTTATTAAGAAATTAAGTACAAATGCAGGTATGTCTTTGGTGTTTATCGGGTTAGAGACATTGTTCAATGGCAATCCACTTCCTTATTTTCTAGTTCCCCTGATAAAAAAGTATTTGGCTTTGTATCTTGTTTTTATACAAAATGCTATAATGAATAACAAATTTTGTCAGGTGGTGAGATGATGAAACAGATTATTGCGATGGGCGGCGGGGGTTTTTCGATGGAGCCGGAAAATTTGTCCCTCGATCAATATATCATCAATCAACCAGACCGGAAGTCGCCTCGCGTTTGTTTTTTGCCGACGGCGAGTGGTGATTCCCAAAACTATGTTCAGCGGTTTTATGATGCATTTCAAACACTGGATTGTGTGCCGTCTCATTTATCCTTATTTAAGCCGCCGTCAACAGATTTAATTTCTTTTGTTATGGAAAAGGACATAATTTATGTCGGCGGGGGAAATACGAGGAATATGCTTGTGCTGTGGAAAGAGTGGGGGCTGGATCTTATTCTCAGGGAAGCATGGAAGAACGGGGTGATTTTAGCTGGTTTAAGTGCAGGTGCGATTTGCTGGTTTGAAGAAGGGGTGACAGATTCAGCCGGACCGCTGACAAGCATGAAAAGTTTAGGTTTTTTGCAAGGGAGCTTTTGTCCTCATTATGACGGTGAAAAGGATCGGAGACCGATATACCACCAGCTGATATCTAACGAATTCTTGTGCGATGGCTATGCGGCGGACGACGGAGCAGCTCTCCATTTCATAAATGATCAGCTGTTTCAGACAGTGAGTTCAAGACCGGGTGCAAAGGCATATCGGGTGATGATGGGTGATCATGAAATATCTGAAACGCCGCTGCCGGTCAACTATTTGGGATGAATTAGCTGAATATTTTCTATATTCCTCTTTTTTTTCGATTGGTTTTATGTTAAGATGAGTCCGAAATTAATAGTTACTGGGGGTGCCCGCTTTCGGGCTGAGAGAGAAGGTAAGCTTCTTAACCCTTTGGACCTGATCTGGTTCGTACCAGCGTGGGGAAGTAGAGGAATTGTTTTTATTATTGTCGTGCTGGGCAATAATATGTTTCTTTCTGACTGTAACCGGGTTCATTCATTTGAATCCGGTTTTTTGTGCTGGTTATGGGCTTGATTTTGTCCTTTCAAACGAAGAGAGGGGAAGGATAAGTAATGCAAAACAATTCAGTGCAGCAAGCCAACATTTCCATTATGTCGAGTTTTTCGGGGAGCAAGAAAGTGTATGTGGAAGGTTCTTCTTCGGACATCCAAGTGCCGATGAGGGAAATCGCATTGAGTCCGACGACAGGGTCGTTCGGCGAAGAGGAAAACGCGCCTGTGCGTGTCTATGATACAAGCGGACCGTATACCGACCCTGATGTGACCATTAATATTCAAGAAGGGTTAAAGCCGCTCCGCCAAAAATGGATCACGGAGCGCAGCGATGTTGAACAATATGAAGGACGAGCTATAAAACCAGAAGATAACGGTTATAAAAAAGCAAATCCAAACGTAAGCTACCCAGGACTAAAGCGGAACCCGCTCCGGGCGAAAGCGGGTCAAAATGTCACACAAATGCATTATGCCAAAAAAGGGATCATTACACCAGAGATGGAGTTTATCGCAATACGCGAGCATGTGTCTCCCGAATTTGTCAGAGATGAGGTAGCAAGCGGCCGGGCGATCATTCCTTCAAATATTAATCACCCTGAAAGTGAACCGATGATTATCGGCCGGAATTTTCATGTGAAGATTAATGCGAATATCGGGAATTCAGCGGTTACGTCATCAATTGAAGAAGAAGTGGAAAAAATGACGTGGGCCATTCGCTGGGGAGCGGATACGATGATGGATCTTTCCACCGGAAAAGACATTCATACGACGCGTGAATGGATTATCCGCAATTGCCCTGTGCCTGTTGGAACTGTTCCGATTTATCAGGCGCTTGAAAAAGTAAACGGTGTAGCGGAGGATTTAACGTGGGAGATTTATCGTGATACACTGATCGAGCAGGCAGAGCAGGGAGTGGATTATTTTACGATACACGCTGGTGTTTTGCTTCGGTATGTGCCGCTGACTGCCAAACGGACAACTGGAATCGTGTCACGCGGGGGAGCGATTATGGCGCAGTGGTGTCTGGCTCATCATCAGGAAAGCTTTCTGTATACTCATTTTGAAGAAATCTGTGAAATCATGAAAACGTATGATATTGCTTTTTCTCTTGGGGATGGTCTGCGTCCCGGATCAATCGCTGATGCCAATGACGAAGCGCAGTTTGCTGAATTAGAGACGCTTGGAGAGCTGACGCAAATTGCCTGGAAGCATGATGTTCAGGTAATGATTGAGGGACCGGGGCATGTGCCGATGCATAAAATCAAAGAGAACGTCGATAAACAAATGGACATTTGCAAAGAAGCGCCTTTTTACACATTGGGGCCTCTGACGACAGATATTGCACCGGGCTATGACCATATTACTTCAGCGATCGGAGCGGCGATGATCGGCTGGTATGGGACAGCAATGCTTTGTTATGTAACGCCGAAGGAGCATTTGGGGCTGCCAAATCGTGATGATGTTCGTGAAGGGGTCATTACATATAAAATTGCTGCACACGCGGCAGACCTTGCAAAAGGGCATCCCGGAGCGCAAATACGGGATGATGCGTTATCGAAAGCCCGCTTTGAATTCCGCTGGCGAGACCAGTTTAATCTATCTCTTGATCCGGAAAGAGCGCTTGAATATCATGATGAAACCCTGCCGGCTGAAGGAGCAAAAACCGCTCATTTCTGTTCAATGTGCGGACCGAAGTTTTGCAGCATGAGAATTTCTCAGGATATTCGGGATTATGCGAAGGATAAAGAGATTAGTGAATGGGATGCGATTCAAGAGGGGATGAAAGAAAAAGCCGAAGAATTTGTGAATCAAGGCAGCCAGCTGTATAAATAATAGATTGACAGGCGAAATGGAATACGTTTTAATATAGCTAATATACATTTCCAGCATTTGCTGATCGGAACACCGAAGGCTCTTATCTTTTAGATAAGGGCCTTTTTTGTATGAAAAAAGGAGGGAACAGTGATGGGAATCAAAAAAGAGAAGGGGAGAAAGCGATTCAAGAAGCGAAAAACATACGGAAATCAGATTTTACCGCTGGAGCTCCTGATTGAAAAAAACAAACGAGAGATTATGAACAGTGCGGAGCTGATGGAGGAAATTTATATGAAGATTGATGAGAAGCATACGGCAGTGCGTCACTAAAATATAAAAAACCCGCTATTTCCAGCGGGTTTTTGCATTTTTATTAAGCATCTTTTTTAATTGGCAATCCAAGGCCTTCTGCCACGCGTTTTCCGTATTCAGGATCCGCTTTGTAGAAATGCTCGATTTGGCGAAGTTTGATTTCTTCTTTTTCTACCGGCTTCATGGCGTTAACGATATTTTCAACAAGGCGGGCACGCTCATCCTCGCTCATTAAACGATAGAGATCACCGGCTTGTGTGTAGTGGTCATTGTGATCGTAGCTTACGCTGTCAGCGATTCCTTGTACCGGATATGCAGCTTGTTTATCCTCAGGTGACTCTTTCGGACCGCCGAAGCTGTTAGGCTCGTAATAAACAGATCCGCCGCCGTTATTGTCAAAGCGCATTTGTCCGTCACGCTGATAATTGTTCACTTCGTTGCGTGCGCGGTTGATTGGCAACGCTTGATGGTTTGCACCGACACGGTAGCGGTGTGCATCATGATAAGCAAACAGTCGGCCTTGAAGCATTTTATCCGGAGAAACATCAATACCAGGCACGAGTGTTCCAGGTGAGAATGTCGCTTGTTCCACTTCTGCAAAGTAGTTTTCCGGATTTCTGTCTAGAACCATGCGTCCGACCTCGATTAACGGATAGTCTTTTTGAGACCAAACTTTTGTAACATCAAACGGATCGAAGCGATACGTATTTGCATCTTCTAAAGGCATGATTTGCACATATAGTTTCCATGCAGGGAAGTCACCATTTTCGATCGCGTTGAATAGATCTTCTGTATGGTAATCAGGGTTTTCACCGGCAATTTTAGCCGCCGTATTGACATCAAGGTTTTTCACGCCTTGTTCTGTTTTAAAGTGATATTTAATCCATACGCCTTCACCTTCGGCATTTGTCCATTTGAATGTATGGCTCCCGAAGCCGTGCATGTGGCGAAGTGTTGCAGGGATTCCGCGGTCAGACATCAGGATTGTTACTTGGTGTAATGACTCTGGTGAAAGTGACCAGAAATCCCATACAGCTGTAGGGTTTTTCAAGTGTGTTTTTGGATCTCTTTTTTGTGTATGGATGAAATCAGGGAACTTAATCGCATCGCGGATGAAGAATACCGGTGTATTGTTACCGACGATGTCGTAGTTTCCTTCTTCAGTATAAAATTTAACAGCAAATCCGCGTGGGTCGCGAACTGTATCAGCCGAGCCAAGTTCACCGGCAACTGTTGAGAAACGGATGAACAAAGGTGTGCGTTTGCCGACTTCAGAAAGGAAAGCGGCTTTCGTGTATTTTGTTACATCGTTTGTCACTTCAAAATATCCATGTGCGCCTGCTCCTTTGGCGTGAACGACACGTTCGGGAACACGTTCTCTGTTGAAATGGGCCAATTTTTCGAGTAAATGTACATCTTGGATTAAAGTTGGTCCGCGAGAACCGGCTGTCATCGAATTTTGATTATCTCCAACCGGGGCGCCCCAGCTAGTTGTCAGTTTATTTGAACTCATATGATCACCTCTTGGAATTTATAAAAATATAATATCATCTCTAAGTAAAAAGTCAATATTATTTTATAATTATTATAAAATAGTTATCTCTATTAAGG
>NZ_JAJSOZ010000036.1:0-7042 GCF_021282335.1 Bacillus sp. G16
AGGTTCTTACTGAGGATATTAGCCGGCTTGCAAACAAAGGACGTCTTTATGAAACGGCATTGAAAATGCAACAGCAAGGTATCAACTTAACTGTAGTGAGCAGGTGTATAGGATGATGGTTCATTTTATTCATAAACCGGCAACTGCTCTGGAAGTTCGTAAATGGTGTGCGATGATTCGTAACAATAGTGAATTTCCATCTGTTATGGGATAGACGTGCAGACAAATTCAGAGAGGAGAATAAGAATGGTCGAAAATCCAATGGTCATAAACAACTGGCACGATAAGCTGACTGAAACGGATGTGCAAATAGATTTTTACGGTGATGAAGTAACTCCAGTTGATGATTATGTAATTGATGGCGGCGAAATCATTCTCAGAGAGAACTTGGAAAGATATCTAAGGGAGCAGCTTGGTTTTGAATTTAAAAATGCGCAATAAAAAAGCCCACTCGGCAAAGTGGACTTCTTTAAAGGCTATCAATAAAAACTCATGTGCAAAATATTTTATCAGATAGCCTCAATAAACACAATGGGGGTTAGGTAGTATGACAAGCAAAAGGGCTGAGATTCATGCTAAGACTACTGAAATGAGCCATGATGAATGGCTCATTGAAAGAAGAAAAGGAATTGGCGGCTCAGATGCATCTATTATATTGGGGTTAAACAAGTGGAAGACACCTTTTGAATTATGGTTAGACAAAACAGGACAGGTCCCTGTTAGTGAATCGCAAAGTGAAGCTGCTTACTTTGGATCATTGCTTGAAGACATTGTTGCAAAAGAATTTGAGATACGTAGTGGCAAGAAGGTTAGACGTAAAAAAGCAATACTCAGACATCCGGAACATGATTTCATACTGGCTAATGTAGATCGGATGATTGTTGGTGAAAAAGCGATCCTTGAATGTAAAACAACCTCTGCCTACAACTTAAAAGAATGGGAAGACGAAGAAATCCCCGAGAGCTATATCGTGCAGGTCCAGCATTATCTGGGTGTGCTTGGGCCTAAATATCGGAAAGCTTATTTTGCTGTGCTGATCGGCGGGAACAAATTTGTCTGGAAAGAGATTGAGAGAGACGACGAGTTAATTGACATGATCTTAGAAGCAGAGATTGAGTTCTGGAATGACAAGGTCTTAGGTGGACAAGCTCCTGCTTTAGATGGTTCAAGTGCTGCGGAGGAATACCTCAAAAAACGATATGCCGAAACGGAAAATAACAAAGCTATTGATTTAACTGGGGCTAATCGAGAACGTATTCAACAATACTTGCTTCTTAAAGAACAGATCTCTGAGCTTCAAAGTCAGGCAAAAGAACTAGAGAACCAAATCAAACATGAAATGAAGGATGCAGAGTATGGTTTTATCGGAAACTATCAAGCTTGCTGGAAGCCTGTTGTCTCAAATCGAGTTGACACGAAAAAGCTCAAAGACCAGTTTCCGGATATTTACGAGAAGGTCAAAAAGGAAACTCATTTCAGACGTTTTGGAATCAAGGAGGTTAGCTGATTATGGCTACTAATCAATCGATTAAAAACAGCATCCAAAAGAAACAAAAAAGGAAGACAGTGATTCAAACTGTAAAGGGCAGTTTTGCGCGGGTTGACCATGAAATAGGATACAAAGTCAGGTAAGTTATTGAAAGGAAGTTTTATGGTGGTGCCATTGCAAGATTGAAGGTCAACGTGACATCACATCAATGGAAGATGAAGCGATGGACAGTTGAGTAGGATGCCGACTACCTAAAAGTGCATCCAGATTACATATCGGTGCTTGTAGTAAAGACAGACTTTACCTCTAATTACTGTTCATTTGGGTGTTATGTTTTTTATTACTCATATATAAAAAAAACATTCATATGAATTAATGTAAAATATTTCAAGGGGTGGTTAGATGTCTAACAACAATGAAGTTGAGTTAAGAATTAATGGATTTTGCCAAAACATTGGGGCACCGCCAGATATACAATACTCCCCACCTATTTATCCACAAACACCAACCATGCAAGATATAAGTAAATGTATCGGCAGATGGACGTATATTTGGTTTTGGAATAGAAGGGATCCTGTTTGGTTATATATCACCACGGTAGGTCTAGATATTCATAGAAATGGGAAACCAGCTGTCTGGGGATGTATGGGAACTGGTACTAGGGGAATTTATTTATCAGATATTTCTAATTTTCGCTGTGATTAGCAAAGTATTAAATCAACTTAGTTACAGTTCATTATAATACTAGTTATAATAACGAAAAATCCAAGACGGGAAGCCTGCGGACACTGAACTTACAGCATTTACTCTGTTTGTTTGGTGTCCGTTTTTTATTTGGAAAAGGAGGACACAATCATGAATCGAAAAGATATTGAAAATCTAATCAATAGCTATCACTGGATGGCAAAAGAGGTTCATCGATTGCAGAAGGTACTCTATGGTTCGGTAATTCCAATGAAAAATTGGGGTGTTGCTCAATATGGACTAGAAGCAGCTATGCCTAAAGGAAGTCCCGGGAAGAGTCAGGCTGAATTGCGGCAAATGGATATGAGAGAAGAACGTCTTTTCAAACGTCTTAAGTATTATGAAGAGCGAGTATATGCAGTGGAGCTAGGTGCCGAAAAGATCAAAGGGGAGCAACATAAGGTCATTTATGACTGCATGATGGAGGGAATGAGCTACCGTGCAATAGGTCTTCATCTTGGTATTTCAAGGGAAACTGTACGCAAAATGAAAGACGAATTGATCAGCCAATTATGCCAAGATTGCCACTTTGAGCGTTTGTTGAATCTGAAAAAATCTGTAGTGTAAAATGGGAGGCAGGTCGGCGCGGCAGGTAATTTTGTGTGGTAAAGCCGATTATTTAGTTAAGCTCTAGCCATATTTATTAGGGAACAGGGCTTTCGTTCGACAAATTTTGCGAACTGTTCCATTTACAGACCCCTTGCCTGATAATAGAGCAAGAGGTGAATGGTTATGAAATTTGAAGTTGTATTTTGGTTTGACAATGAAAATATTAGAACAGCTAAAGTAATTGCAGAATCTGAGAAAGCACTTATAAAAGAATTACAAGAATGTGATCATTGGTATGAGTTTGAAGATGGCAAGCGAATTGCGAATGTAAACATGCGACTTGTAACACAATTTGATGTAAAAAAAAGGTGAAAATAATTAAAAAGTATCCCACGGGATACTTTTTTAATTTGTGCTGTAAACCATGTCCGGTGTATCTCAGAAGAGATTAGCTTTTGAGATGTGCTTGTTTTAGAGAGAATTGAAGGAGTTTTTCATTCGACAAATTTTGCAAAATGTTCTTTGTCATAATCTCTTGCCGATATTAAGGTAGGGGGTGAAAACATGACAAGAACAATTAATGTTAATCAGCAACATTTGTTAGAACAGTTAGCAGGCGGGGTCGGTAAACCGTCAATGTACAATAGAAGCTCTAATTGATATTCTCATCGACAAAAAGGTATTTACAGAAGAAGAATTCGTTAAATATCAAATGCATCATTTAGAACAGTCAGCAGATGAGCATTCTGCGGAGCTTTTAGGTGTCAGTAAAGAAGATTACATAAAAAGCAGAAAATAATTAGCCGTCCTATAAGAGAGCTTTTTATACGGTTAATTCCCATAAAGTTTCCAATGCGATCTGTTTTTCACCGATAATAGTTTGGAGATGAGATGAAAACATGAGTTTTGAAACTAAATATTTAATAAGGTGGGGCATACCTGGATGGATGTTATTATTTTGGATAGGTGCATTTTTTGTTTTAACTGAATTAGATTATCTAACAGCTCATATAAAATTTTCAGATATCGGAAAATTAGTGGGGGTTTTTATTTCTCTAGGAGTATTTGGGGTAGTAATCGGTTACATAATTCATCATTTATATTTCGTAGCAAATTGGATATTTAATAAAAATCGGATTTTTGATAATGCGATTGAGAGGGTTTGTAACTTTCCCTATCCAAATAATTGGAATAAAAATAATAAGGAAGATTATTTTTATTTTGAGTTTATATGGCACAAAAATTTACTGGGAATCGATGAAGAAAAAAGAAATTATATTGTTGAGCGGTATAGATATCTATTATCTACAATCCATGCATTAGGAACTGTTTTTGTAAGTCATTTTTTAGCTGCTTTATTTACAATAATTGCCGGATTGTGGAAATATGGTCTATCATCATTTCCACTTAGAATTGAAGTTATGTTAGGTATACAGCTTGTCATTGTTTTAATTGTTGTTTCAAGCTTTAAATACTATTCAGCAAACTTAAACTATTTCCAAGGAAGTTTTTTAGACAAAATGATAAAAGAAGAACTTTAGTGCCCTCTTTAGGGTACAGTTTTTATTCCCTGCAGATATGATTAAGACAATGGGGCATGAATTTAAGTGAGTATATAAAAATATGTAAAAATTGTTTTATTGTTGTATTATAATGAGTTCAAAAGGAGGAATATTATGAAAGAAGCAATTATTAATTACATACCAGAATTGATTGGAGGTATTATAATTGCTGTACTAAGTTATTGGTTGACGAGTAGAAGTGAGAAAGCAAGGGCTAGGCAACAATTACAAAATCAAGAAAAATTATTTGAAAATGAAAAAGAGAAAATCAAACTTGAGTACGATGGCAAGCTTAGAGAACAGGAATTAAGATTAAATCATGAGAAGGATCTGTTAGAACAACAGTACCAACAAGAGATAGAAAAATATAATATGCAAACATTAGATCAACAATTAGATAACATTTTTACCGGTGAGTATGATGTGAATAAAATTAGTGAACAAGTAGAAGGATTAGGAGAGGTACTTGAACAATTAGAGAAGTTGGATAAGATAGCGAAAAGTGGAACGTTTAAAAATTCTAATCATCCGGCTGACAAAAGATAAACACTATCCTATTAAACATTTTGTTGATTACGTCTTTCTAATCGGGAAGGCGTTTTTTATGTTTTCAATAGACTGTTTCAAATCATAGGATAGAAAATTTTTTGCTAGATTAATAACTTGGTGTCAGTTTTTAGAGAGAATATCTTTTCCAAAACAACTCAATTCAAAGGAGGCGGCGGTGGATGTAGATGGCTGAAAAGCACATTCAAGCGCATAAAGACTACCTCAAAGGTATGAAATACAAGGACCTTGCTGAGAGATACGGGGTGTCTGTTAACACAATCAAATCGTGGAAACAGCGGCATGGTTGGCAAAGAAAAAAGGGTGCACCTCCCAAGAAAAGTGTGCACACAAAAAAAGTAGGTGCACCACTCGGTAACAAAAATGCTTTAGGGAATAAGGGCGGCGCACCACAGAGAAATCAAAACGCTATGACTCATGGATTCTTCTCGAAATTCTTGCCAGAAGAAACTCTCTCCATCATGGAAGAGATTCAGGAATGCTCACCTGTCGATATGATATGGGATCAGATACAGATCCAATATGCTGCAATTATAAGGGCTCAAAAAATCATGTTCGTTTCTGATAAGAAAGAAATGATTAAGGAACTTAAAAAGAAAAAGTCAATCCTATCTGAGATGGACGAAGTCGAAGAGGAAGAATACGAATTTCAATTTTCTTGGGATCGTCATGCTACGTTCTTGAACGCTCAATCTCGGGCAATGGCAGAGCTCAGGAACCTAATTAAACAGTTTGATGAACTAGCCCATTCGGAAGACGAACGACGCCTTAAATTGGAGCATATGCGTTTAAGTATAGACAAGAAAAAATTAGAGATTGAAGAACTTACAGAAGAAGATAAACCTTTTGAGATCACCATTGTGAACAAAGGTGATGACAGTGATTAAACAGGTAAATCCGCATTTTAAAGAGTTTCTCTTTGACTGGAATCAAAAGTTTCAGTTTCTCGTGGGTGGTTATGGATCATCCAAAAGTTATCATGTGGCACTCAAGATTATTCTGAAATTGCTTAAAGAAAAACGGACTGCACTTGTTATCAGAGAGATGTACGACACACATAGGGACTCCACATTTTCTCTTTTTGATGAAATTGTAAGTGATCTGAAATTAAATGGAATTGTTAGGTGCGTATCTTCTCCTATGCAGATTCGATTTTCAAATGGCAGCAGAATCATCTTTAAAGGGATGGATAAGCCAGCTAAACTAAAATCAATCAATAATATTTCACTCATTTGGATTGAGGAATGTTCTGAAGTGAAGTATGAGGGATTCAAGGAGCTATTAGGACGTCTTCGTCACCCAACGTTGCCGCTCCATATGATTCTCTCAACAAATCCAGTCGGAGAGGACAATTGGACTTTTAAGCATTTCTTTAAAGACGATCGAGATAAGCGGTTTGTACTGGATGATAAAGAGCTTTATCGAAAGCGGATAATCGTTAGAAACGACACCTATTATCATCACTCAACGGCGGATGATAATCTTTTTCTGCCAGAAAGCTATGTACAGCAACTTGAAGAATTGAAGGAATATGACCCAGACCTTTACCGGATTGCGCGGAAAGGTCATTTTGGCGTGAATGGAATTCGGGTACTGCCACAATTCGAAGAGCGACCGCATGAAGAGGTTATGACTGCAATCGATAATATTAACCGCCCGCTTAAACGAGTTGGCATGGACTTTGGTTTTGTTGAGTCGTATAACGCTGTTGTTAGGGTTGCTGTGGATCACGAAAAGAAATATCTCTATATCTATTGGGAGTATTACAAAAATGGACTGACGGATGATAAGACAGCCGAAGAACTTAAGGAATTTGCCGAGACTAAAGAATTAATCAAGGCGGATTCAGCAGAGCCAAAGACAATCCGTTATTTTCAGCAACACGGTTTCAATATGGTGGGCGCCCGTAAGTACCAAGGATCACGTCTCCAATACACAAAGAAGATCAAACGGTTCAGGAAGATCATTTGCTCTGACAGTTGCAAGAACACGATTTATGAACTTAAACCGCTCACTTATGCTACCGATAAGCTGGGGAACATCATAGAACTATAGACCCGCATACACTATCAGCTATCTGGTACGCTCTCGATGATTATGAGGTAACCGATTTGAAAGAAGAATCTAAAGG
>NZ_JAJSOZ010000037.1:0-5804 GCF_021282335.1 Bacillus sp. G16
AGGTTCTTACTGAGGATATTAGCCGGCTTGCAAACAAAGGACGTCTTTATGAAACGGCATTGAAAATGCAACAGCAAGGTATCAACTTAACTGTAGTGAGCAGGTGTATAGGATGATGGTTCATTTTGTTCATAAGCCAGCAACTGCTCTGGAAGTTCGTAAATGGTGTGCGATGATACGTAACAATAGTGAATTCCATCTGTTATGGGATAGACGTGCAGTCAAATTCAGAGAGGAGAATAAGAATGGTCGAAAATCCAATGGTCATAAACAACTGGCACGATAAGCTGACTGAAACGGATGTGCAAAAAGATTTTTACGATGATGAAGTAACACCAGTTGATGATTATGTAATTGATGGCGGCGAAATCATTCTCAGAGAGAACTTGGAAAGATATCTAAGGGAGCAACTTGGTTTTGAATTTAAAAATTCGCAATAAAAAAGCCCACTCGGCAAAGTGGACTTCTTTAAAGGCTATCAATAAAAACTCATGTGCAAAATATTTTATCAGATAGCCTCAATAAAAACAATGGGGGTTTTGTTATGACAAGCAAAAGGGCAGAGATTCTTGCTAAGACTTCTGAAATGAGCCGTGATGAATGGCTTATTGAAAGAAGAAAAGGAATTGGCGGCTCAGATGCATCCATTATCTTGGGGCTGAACAAGTGGAAGACACCTTTTGAATTATGGTTAGACAAAACAGGACAGGTCCCTGTAAGTGAATCGCAAAGTGAAGCTGCTTACTTTGGATCATTGCTTGAAGACATTGTTGCAAAAGAATTTGAGATACGTAGTGGCAAGAAGGTTAGACGTAAAAAAGCAATACTTAGACATCCAGAACATGATTTCATTTTGGCTAATGTAGATCGAATGATCGTTGGTGAAAAAGCGATCCTTGAATGTAAAACAACCTCTGCTTACAACTTAAAAGAATGGGAAGACGAAGAAATCCCCGAGAGCTATATCGTTCAGGTCCAGCATTATCTGGGTGTGCTTGGACCTGAATATCAGAAAGCCTACTTTGCTGTGCTGATCGGCGGGAATAAATTTGTCTGGAAAGAGATTGAGAGAGACGACGAGTTAATTGACATGATCTTTGAAGCAGAGATTGAGTTCTGGAATAACAAGGTCTTAGACGGACAAGCTCCAACTTTAGATGGTTCAAGTGCTGCGGAGAAATACCTCAAAAAACGATATGCCGAAACTGAAAATAACAAAGCTATTGATTTAACTGCGGCTAATCGAGAACGTATTCAACAATATTTGCATCTTAAAGAACAGATCTCAGAGCTTCAAAGTCAGGCAAAAGAGTTAGAGAACCAGATCAAACATGAAATGAAGGATGCAGAGTATGGGTTTATTGGAAACTATCAAGCTTGTTGGAAGCTAGTTGTCTCAAATCGAGTTGACACGAAAAAGCTGAAAGAGCAGTTTCCGGATATTTACGAGAAGGTCAAAAAGGAAACTCATTTCAGACGTTTTGGAATCAAGGAGGTTAGCTGATTATGGCTACTAATCAATCAATTAAAAACAACATCCAAAAGAAACAAAAAAGCGCTCCTGTTCAGCAACAAGGGGCAACCATGAAAGGCTTGCTTTCCTCACCATCCGTTATTAAGCGATTTGAGGAAGTGTTAGGGAAGAGGGCTACACAGTTTACTGCTTCTATCTTAAGCCTCTATAACAGCGAGCAGATGCTACAGAAAACAGATCCTATGAGCGTCATATCCTCAGCAATGGTGGCAGCTACACTCGATCTGCCTATAGATAAAAACTTAGGATATGCCTGGATTGTTCCTTATGGAGGAAAGGCACAATTCCAGCTTGGATACAAAGGATATATACAGCTTGCCTTGCGAACAGGCCAATATAAGTCCATCAATTGCATACCGATTCATGAAGGCGAATTGCAGATGTGGAATCCATTGACTGAAGAAATCGATATTGATTTTGAAAAACGAGAATCAGACGTGGTAATTGGTTATGCAGCTTATTTTGAGTTGATAAATGGCTTCCGAAAAACAGTGTACTGGACAAAGGCACAAGTAGAGAAGCACAAAAAGAAATTCAGTAAGTCTGATTTTGGATGGAAAAATGATTGGGATGCGATGGCTCTTAAGACTGTATTAAAAGCAGTTTTAAGTAAGTGGGGGATTCTCTCTGTTGAAATGCAAAAAGCAGTTATTGAGGAAGATGAAACAAGAGAACGGATTGACATTACCAATGAAGCGGATAGTTCAGAAATTATCGATTCTGAGCCTTCAATCAAAGAAGAAACAGAAAAACCAAGCGCTCAAGAAGCCGATCCTTTTGACGGCAAGCCTGTAGATATAAAAGAAGATGAACTTCCGTTCGATTGAGGTAAGTATTCGTGACAAAACTGTACTCTGTGAAAGGAAGTAGGTGATTGAATTGGACATCAAAGCAATGGGGTATGTGGTCATACCCCGACTACCATTCAAAGAGTTTAGGGATGAAAAAATCTATGATCACTTGTTCAAAAGAGCTGAATACAGGCCAAATCAAGAGCTAGAACTTGGGCAGACCATTATCAAAGTTGTGGAACTTGCAAAAGATTTTAACTGGTCAGCTTCACAGATCAAATACTCACTAGACCGAATGGAGAAACAGGGATATATCAAATTGCACCGTCTTCCACAAAAAAGAGGGTTCATCGTCACCATACTTCATTATGCAGACTACATACAACTAGGAAATTACATGAAGAAAAAAGCTTTGGAACCAGCTGGGATTGAACATCAGGAGGTCGATGACAAAATGAAAAATGCCTTTGAGCTATATGAAAACAAAGTTGCTCGGTCAGTCGGCCCGATTGAGGCACAGCGAATTGGATACATGGTCGACGATTATGGTGAAGAAAAAGTGATGGAGGCTATCAAGACAGCGTTTCAATTAAAAGGGAAAGCAGCTAGTTTGTCATACGTTCAAGCCATCTTATCAAATCCATTCACTCAAAAGAGAAAGGAGAAACAATATGGCTATAAACAAAGCAGTCAGTATAGACAATGCATTTCAAACGATCATGCAGGAGCTTCGGGAAAAGTCAGCCCGCTTTTTGGGAACAAAACAGGCCGCATCCGAAGAAAAGGCTGAATTTGATTGTCCTTATTGTAAGGATCGTGGAATTGTCGTTTATCGGGTCCATAAAGATACTCCTTGGCATTTAGATGATCAGTTAGATCTTATGGTTCCTAACGAAATGGTACCTGAAGATGATTTTCTGTTAGGTAAGGTTTGCACGCCGGACAAAGCTAGTGAATGGAAAGATACTTATTCAAAACAGTGCGAATGTGTGAGACGAAAGAAAATAGCCAGACTCATGGCAGCTAGTGGCATTACAGAAGAATTTGAAAAACTTCTCTTTGGTAACTTCATTACGGACGGTAAACCTGACATGATTAAAGACGCTTATGAGTGTGCAGTCGAATACTATAAAGATTTTCAAAAGATCAAAGGAGAAAGGCAAAACAGTATTGCATTACTTGGACAGCCAGGCAGCGGTAAAACTCATTTGCTCACTGCGATTATGAATAATCTGATTAAGAAAAAATCAATTCATTGCATGTACTTTCCTTACGTAGAGGGCATGGGTGATTTAAAAGCTGACTTTGACAATTTAGAAGCAAAACTGGATGCCATGAGAAAGGTCGAAGTTCTATTCCTTGATGACTTATTTAAACCAATAAACGGTCAACCAAGGGCAACCGATTGGCAGGTTGAACAAATCCAGTCGGTCATTAATTATCGATACTTGAATCATAAGCCTTTGCTGATTTCTTCGGAGTTAACAGTCGATGATATTTTGGATATAGACGAGGCTCTTGGTTCACGGATTCACCAGATGTGTCGTGATTACATAGTGATTATTAAAGGCAATCGAATGCAATTAAATCATAGGTTAGGTGATTGGGAATGAAGGAGAAAATGAATGTAAAAGCAACTGGTGGACTTTATATATTTGGACCTTCAAATCCAACTGAAGGTAAAGATCTTACACCAACAATCTGTTTACTTGAGGAAAAAATAAAGCAAATGGAGCGGATGCTGAGTGCTTAAAGCAGTCGTGTCTCTGCTGACAATTTTACTCTCCGCACCGAGAATAGAAAAAGAAATTCAGCTATGGGAACAGCTTGACGGGAGGTAAGAACAGTTGGATTGCATTAAGTTCACTGTTTATGGTGAGCCAGTCGCACAAGGACGGCCGCGTGGATCAATACGAAATGGGAAGGTTCATATGCGTGATCCAGCGAAATCAAAGTATTTCAAACAGTATGTAGCTTTGGTTGCGTCTCAGCATCAACCAGAAACAATTATTACTGGTCCTGTCTCAATGGATGTCAAAGTGTACAGACCAATGCCAAAATCAGTTTCAAATTCATTAAAGAAGAAAGAGAAAGCTGAAAATGGTCTTTTGAGGCCTACTACAAAGCCTGATGTTGATAACTATGTAAAGGGTGTAAAAGATGCCCTGAATCATCTTATTTACAAAGATGATAGCCAGTAGTGGACCTGAAAGTTAGCAAGTTTTATAGTGAAGAGCCGAGGGTGGAAGTCATGATAAGAGAGGTTTCTGCCTAAAAATAAAAAACACCGAAGCGCTTAGCCTCAGTGTTCTTGATATGAACTGGTACTTCTATCATAACACAGGGGGCGCTTTGAGTGTACAATCCAAGAGAAATAAACATCAAAAAAGACTTCACTATTCAGCAGAAGATTGATCCAGGAAAAGTTCAGATCATTGTTTTAGATGGGAATCAAGGTACTGCCCATGTCTTAGATGCTCCTGAGCACGGTAAAACAGTGATTCAAACTATAAAGGGAAGCTTTGCACGGGTTGATCATGAGATAGGGTTTAAGGTGAGGTAAACAACAAGAAGCTTTCATCTTTTAGATGAAAGCTTCTAAGTTGAATTAATTATATTGAAGTTCTTTTATGATGAATTCATTTTTAGTGTATCCCAGTTTTGATAGTTGCAATAGTGCTTTAAGATAGTAAGGGAATACTTTAAACTCTGAAGCTTTAACTTCAATACATAAATTTTCTGTATTATCGTTATAAGAAACTTCAAAAGATATATAAGGAACAGTATCGAAATGATAACTAATTCTTAGAAATTTGAATTTCTCAAGGTTATTAGATTCTATTTCGATTTCATTATAAAAGAAAAAAAATGTTGTGGTGGCTTCAAGTACTGTTATAAAGGCACACGCTAAATCGTAATAGACTTCGATTTCGACAATATCTGGTATCTTATATTCATGTTCAAGCTTATTTCTTATCTGGTTTAATCTAGCTATAGAATTTGCTTCAATAATGCCTGCATCTTTTAAGAAATTTAATTTTTTTTCAAACTTTAAATTCTGTTCTTTAATCAAATTATATAGGCTTACTTGAGAAAGAAATACATCAAGTTGACAATCAATTGCCCTTTTCAGATGAGATACACAATTAATAATATGAATTGGTGAACCTGGGTTGTTTACTGAATGTTGTAATTCGATCTTAGCATATTCTAAAAAATCTCTCGGAGTTAAATCAAATTCAGGGTAAGAAAGGTGTGTACCAAATCCTCCACTTGGTTCCATTATATCAATGTTTTCAATCAAAAAATTTTTTAAAAGTTTAATTTTTTCGTTCATTACTATTGCTCACCTTCACTTTATTTAAAAATTTTACCATAAAAAGGATTGGAGGGTAAATGTTTTTATAGTGTGAAAATATTAAAAAATCGGTTGTTAACAAGGAATAGACAAATGAGGTTAAAATATTGTTTAGTAAAAC
>NZ_JAJSOZ010000038.1:0-5468 GCF_021282335.1 Bacillus sp. G16
TTCTTCTTCAGTAAATACCTTTTTGTCGATGAGAATATCAATTAGAGCTTCTATTGTGCATTGACGGTTTACCGATCCACCTGCCAATTGTTCTAACAAATGTTGCTGATTAACATTAATTGTTCTAGTCATGTTTTCACCTCCTACCTTAATATCGGCAATAGATTATGACAAAGAACATTTTGCAAAATTTGTCGAACGATTGATTCTTTATAATACTATGACCCACTATTTACAAAGTTATAATATTACTAGAAAGGAGGTGGTTCAAATGCCGAATCAACATGTCACAAAGCATCCCAATGGTTGGCAAGTAAAAGGTGCAGGCAATCAACGTCCTTCATCAGTTCATAAAACTCAACAAGATGCCATTAATGCAGCAAGAAAAATTACACAAAATCAAGGATCTGAATTACTAATACACGGCAGAGACGGAAAAATAAGAGCTCGTGATAGTCATGGTAAAGATCCTTTTCCACCTAAGGGTTAATTCTTTAAGGATATCAGTTAAACTGATATCCTTTTATATTTCCCCCCTAGAAATAGTTTAATAGCATATTTACAACTGAAGAAAGTGTCCTCTCTATTGGAAATACTCCTCATATTCTCTCTAAACCAAGCCCATGCTCAGAATCCGTCAGCCGCCATTTGTCAATCCTGAGATTGCCGGAAGCAGTTACAGAGAATATAAAAAAAGCACCCAGTAGGATGCTCTAAAAAACTTATCTCTTTCTGACTGTAAAAGAAGTGACCTGCTGCATGTTTATTACAAAATTTGTTCCATTAAGTTCAAATTCATACCAATCTTTACATGCTTTAATCTCTTCGATCAGGGCTCTTGCAGATTCAGCTTCAATTCTAGTTGATGTAGAATTATCATCATCAAATCTAAAAACAACATTAAAAGTCATTAGTTCCACCTCCACACTTTATTATCGGTGACAAAGTATAACAATGAACTATTTGCAGAATTTGTCGAACCTTTTGTGACAGGCTCCAGTTAAAACTTTAAACTATTAGCTGAGAACTTTCATAAAGAATTATTTGCTTTGTTGTTTAATAATCTATCAAGCTGTTGTATATCAAGTGAATCATTGCTTAAACCAAGTTCTTTTCTCATTAGTAACATAACATCATAAAATAATCGCAACTTTTTAGCATCCCTTAGATCCAATTCACCAATGTCTAGAAACAAATCAATAATTTCTTTGTTACAAATCAAAGTTACTTTCATTTTTATTGCAAGTAAATCACTGGCCAGGGCCATCTTATCAGAGGCTTGTGCTCTTACAGCTGAAGATATTATCTGAACGAACTCCAAATACAAGTCATATTTTTTGTCAAAAATTCTTCTTTTCGTCTCAGCCTTAGTTGTTAGGATATGACTTAAGGCTGCAGTTAATATGACCACAATTATTGGAATAATAATAAACCTCAAAAAATCCCAATTCACTATTACGACACCCTTTCTATTCCGACAAAGTCTTTATACATTTGACTCTTATTATCTATTACCATATTACATCATGGAAAACAAAATGGTGTGCCGTTATCCTGCCAAGTTTATGCCATATATTAAAACCCTAAGTTGCTTGTTGGTACTATCCCCAAAGATGAACATACATGGATATATTCATCTCTTTTACTTTTATCAAGGAAATACAATTGTAGAGTTTTCTGCATATCCCATGGATAAGGCGCTGAAGAAAAAACACTGTTTATCGACTCACAAACAACGTCATCTAAACCAATTTCATTTAAATGCTTACGAATTGATTGGTTTGCGATATTAGCCCATTTAAAATCATTTATTAATCTATCTTCAAATACAACTTTTTTGTAGTAATCAAAGTATCCATTTATTCGCAACTCACTAATAACATTTACATCCTCAGAAAATATATTAAATGGATTATTCCTTATAAAAAATTCAATAGCCTCTTCTTTCTCATTATCAATCAATCCATTTCTTAATAAAGCTGCAAAAATTTTAAAACTCCTAGGACCTATTTCTATCAGTTTTGTTCTCCAAAAATTCCGGATACTTTCTTGGCTATGATAAAATTTTGTGATTTGTTGGGGGTAAACATATAAAAAATACACTTCAAGACCAAAATTTTCCCTCTTCTTAATTAAATCAATTACGCTCTGAGATACTTTTGGAATTTTAATCAGTTCATTATAAAAAGATACCTCTCTTGCATTGGGGACTGTTTGATGATTATCATCATATTTTAAGAATACTTCATAGATTCCTTGGATAAGCTTATCTATATCTTCATCATTGTTTAATATATCAGGTACTTCCTTTATTAGCTTGCTAGGATCTGCTTTTAAACTAGTGTAATCAGGATTAAAGTGTCTATCTATCTTCTGTAACAATGAATCTACCCCACCATTTACTACAAATTTGGGTAGGTTTGATTTTAAAAATAGCCAAAAAGATTCTACATGAGAATAATCAATTTTATTTTGTTTAGAATGTGCACAATCATTTCTTCTATTTTTCCAGTAAGCAGCCTGTTGCCTCTGATCATCTGTTATATCAAAGATTCTACTATTTTCATCGTTTCTTTTTATACATTCGTTAACTTCATGATCCCATGAATCGTCTTTTCTTAAGTTTTTTGTTATAGCATCCCATTTTTGATCTTTTAAGTTTGCTGGCTTTTCTGAAGTGAGTATTCGATCTTTAATAATTGACTGAAAACCCAAAAAAGAAAATAAAAGTGCTGCCCTATAAGCTGAAGCTTTATAACATGTTATAGACTCAATAAATAAATCTTTTATATCATCTTTAAATTCCTGTTCATTTAACCACTTCTCAATTGGCAATATCATTATAGTTTCCTCCTGTTTGTTTCCCTTAACTTAAATCTTACTAACAAATCTATGAATTATCCATATCTTATATACTGTGCAACTCGTCGAACTGAGCCAACCCCTTATCCTCTCTGTTTCTAACCAATATCCCTAAATCACCTGTTATTTTTGAGGAATTGACGAAAAATGCAAAGAAAAAGGCCCATCCTTGTTGTTGGATGAGACTGGTTATATTTTGAATTTCTTCAAAGCTTTGTTCATGGCGTCTTGATTGATTCCAATATACCGCAGGGTTGTCCGTTGGTCCGAGTGATTAAATATCTCCTGCAGCATGGCAATGTCCTTCGTTTGTTTGTAAAAGTGATAGCCAAATGTTTTCCTCAATGTATAAGTGCCGATGTCATCTAAACCAACATACTCAGCAGTTGCCCTGAGAATCTTGTATGCCTTCGACCGGGATATTGGCTTGTTAATCCCTTCCGGGCTTTTAAAAAGAAATTCATGATCCTCTTTCCCTTCGACATAGGCCTTAAATCTTTGAAGAGCTGGCGTCATATCGATTCTCTTTTTCTTTTTCGTTTTCTTCTCTATGAGATTGAAGTATGCCCGTTTAGCGTCTCTCACTCTCAGCTGCAGAATATGCGGAGCCCTGAATTAATACCGGTCACGAATAGCATGTAATTCCTCATGTTTTGCTCTATTAAAAATATTTTGATGTAGAAGATACATTCCGGATCACGTATAGGCTGAACAAAATTCATCAAGAAGCCGCCCCTTTCTTGTAGACTTCTTCTCTCAGAGCAAACGCCAGCCGATAGAAAGCTTTTGCTTTTATACGATAATAGCTGCGCTGACTCAAGCCCATTTCTGCATATACCTCGTAATCATACATTTCTTCCGATTGCATATAGAGCATGACAATGATCTGCCGTTCTCTTTGAGAAAGCCGGTTAACAGCCCTTTGAATCCTTTTTAAGAATTTGTCACGCTGAATCTCCCAATCAAGACGCTTTAATGCTGCCTCTTCTGTTGAAGAATGAAACTCATTTGTGATGCTTGGCGGAACAATGCTGTAAGTAGGTGTAACCTTTGGTAAAAAATCTTCTGGCACCTGTAAGAGATATAACCGGTATTGATCAAGCAGTTGCTCTACTTTTGCTTTAGTGGCTTCTTCGTCAATTTGAGGCAGGTTTAGTGTTAATTGATTCATATTTACCTCCTGATTATTAAAATAAAAAGGACACCAAACAAACAGCGTAAATGCTGTGAGTTCAGTGTCCGCAGGCTTTCCATCTTGGACTTAATCTATTATATTTATTAAACAATCCGGCATGCGAGAGACGAAATGCTTAAGAATCCTGTAATTTAACATCTCTCCAATACTATCCCATTCACTCATATATACTCTAAGGGATATTTTAGTTTCAAATTTGTATTCTGATTGTTTTTTATGAGGAGTATTAGAACTTATAGTGTAGTAACTAAATTCCTTATTAAATGAAAAAGTTTGAAATACTTCATCTATGTCGGAATTATATAAAAACCTATTATGTAATATTGAGATAATAGAATTTATTGATGATACAGCTTCTCCATAGTAATACTCATTTAAATGATCCTTTGTATTCATAGGTTCAATGCTTTTTCCATGCCTACTATAAAAAGAGTAATCAGCACTTTCCTTGCTTATTTCTTTAACTTCTGAAATTGTATTATCAGAAAAGTTTTCGCTATAAATGTCTCCTGCTTCTTTCATAAAAATTTCAGGTTTGAACATATAAAATTCCTTGCCTGTTATAAAATTAAACTCATTTAACAACTCACTTCTTGGACCGATGGTTTTTCCTTTAGATTTATACCACCAATCATCTTTCTCATCGTCTGTGATAAAAATAATGTTTGTCTGTTTTTCCTTTGCAAAGTCTATAATTTGTTTCCACAGAATGTAATCTCCATATTTCTCTAGTATGATTTCGCCATTGTAAAATTTAGCTCCTTTTTTAGATGCATCCTCATAACCAGGTGGAATTTCTAACTTGTATCTTTGCTCCGCCTCTTTTGCTAGTTCGTCAAGCCGTTTTTTTCCATACGGTTTCCCAACTTTATTCTCGAATATTTCTGTAATATCAAATTTAATATGGTCATTTCTAAGCAATTGTGGATGATCTTCTTTTTCCTGTTTAATCTCCAAGATTAAAGTATTAATCGCTTCCTTAACTTGATCTATTATTGAGTCAATACTTAATGTGACATGTTTTTTCCTATAAGACGCTAACTCTTTTTTTAGACTGGTCTCTATTTCTGAAGACTTTTTACTTAAAATTGATTCAATTTTCTCGTAAGAAGTCTGTTGATCAAGAATTACATTCGTTCTATTTAAATGAAACTCTAAAGCAATTTGGTGAGGTAGCCAAAGACGCTCTTGTGATTTTTTTAATAATGATAGCAGCTTTCTTGAAGTTTCCTTTGAGTATCTATAAAGGTTTAATAAAACATTAGCATCTAAAATAACTACTGAGTTTATCCATATATCAGAATTCTTATTATCAAAATAAAATTCTTTGAATGTTGACTTCATTAAAATCCCTCTAATCCAAAATATTTCATCTCCCTCAAATTATAAAGGAATTTACAGAGTTTTACTA
>NZ_JAJSOZ010000039.1:0-4063 GCF_021282335.1 Bacillus sp. G16
GAGGAGAAGGAACTTGGAAAAAAGAGATTGGATCATTTTACAAACTGTTTATGAAGAAAAAAATATTACAAAGGCAGCAGAACGTTTATTTATTGCACAGCCAACTTTAACGTACCGCCTTCAGCAAATTGAAAAAGAATTTAATATTAAAATTTTAAATAGAGGCAGAAGAGGTGTAGAATTCACGCAGCAAGGAGAATATCTTGTTACCTATGCAAAAGACATGCTAAGACAATTAAAAATAATGGAAGAGAACTTATGGAATATAGGGGACCATATTCACGGAACCATTCGTTTATGTGTATCCAGAGCTTTTGCTTTATATAAGCTGCCGCATATCGTAAAACAATTTACTGATATACATCCATTTGCGCAATTTTCCATCAAAACTGCATTAAACTTGGAGGTCATTAAAGCAGTTTATAAGCAAGATGCACATATTGGTTTTGTCAGAGGAGAACATCATTGGAGCAACGAAAAGAAAATGATCAGTCAGGAGACCATGTGTATTATTTCTAAAGAAGAGATAGAGTTTCATCAAATTCAAAGGCAAAACAGAATTACTTATAATACGGATCCAGCATTAAACATGGTGATCGATAATTGGTGGAATCAACATTTTAATAAACCTTCGAATGTCTTAGTTCATACCGATAATATGGAAGTGGCAAAAAAATTGGTTATGAAAGGTATTGGATACGCAATTGTTCCGAGTACCGTTTTAGAAGATTGTGACTCACTGCACACAATCGTTTTAAAAGATAAAGAAGGCAACCCTTTAATGTGGCGGACTTGGATGCTCTATCTAAAAGACAATTTAAATTTATCTATGGTAAATGAGTTTGTTATTCAAGTTGAAAGGTTTTCAAATATAGATTCTGTATAAATAATGGATATCTAAAGCCTCGGCAATCCGTTCAAAATTAATTTGTTCTGGTTCTGTAATATCAATCTTCCTGTATAAGTTTTCAATCCAATCCTCTAAATGACTGTTTGTATACCTCAAGATGAAAAACCTCCTTAAAGACGACAATCTAAAAATTGGATTCGTTTAAATATTATAGGAAAATCAAGACTTTTTTCATAGGAAAATGCGTCTAAGGAGATGGAATATGAATCCGTTTACTAATGACTGTTTTCGTAAGTATTATGATTTTAACACGCATCTGGATTTCTCTAGAAGAGTAAAGGTCTTTAGGGATTTATGTCAAAATAATAGTAAGTACCTTATGCAACAAACAGGGAGTTTGGTTGCTTAATAAGGAGGGGGAAGTATGAAAAAAAATATTCACATATTGGGAGCCTCTGGTGTCGGAACTTCAACATTGGGTGTTGCATTATCAAAGCGTTTGCCTCATACGCATCTTGATACTGATAATTACTATTGGTTAGATAAATTCACTAAAAAAAGAGAAATTCCTGAAAGAAGAAAGTTGCTTGAAAAAGACTTAACAATAAATGAGAAATGGATTCTTTCTGGTGCAGTGTGTGGCTGGGGCGATAATCTAAAAAGTTATTTTGACCTTGTCGTCTTCTTATGGATTCCAAAAGATATACGGCTTGAGAGATTAAGGCATAGGGAATTTCAGCGTTATGGAAATGAAGTGTTAGCCGGTGGGAGTAAATATGAACAATCAAAAACATTTTTAGAGTGGGCTTCTTTATATGATACTGCCGGAATGGAAGTTAGAAGTAAAGCGTTACACGAACATTGGATGGCAGATTTATCTTGTCCTGTGTTAAAAATTGAAGGCGATTGCTCAGTCAATGAAAGAGTTGACCGTGTCTTGGATTATCTGAATTCTAATTAAACTAACGGATAGCGATAGCTGCATCAGAAAATAAATCCAAAAATCAAAGACAGTTCCAGTATGGCATTTAATGAGCTGTTTTTTTATACCGCTATCAGTTTGCCTACGCAGTGATTTTTTTTTGGTAGCACCCCACAACAGAGAAGAGATTGTTCTTCATAAGGAAGTTTTTGGTTCAGTTGCAGGAAATGGAACCTCAACGATTAGATACACCCTGAAACCTGTCCAGCTAGTGCTTATGCTGGTTACCATTGAGTGAAAAGCCATTGCCGATCCTTTTTTATTCTTAAAATGCAAGTGAAAGGGGCAAAGAAATTAAAATGGACTTCATAGGAGTTTAATCATGAAAATGAATGATAAGATGAAAGAGGTTCAAAGAAAATACAGAGAAGAGCTTTAAAAAAAGAAACAAGAGCATGAAGATGATAAATGTTATATTAAAGAAACAATTATTGTTGTAACCATGATTGTATTGTTTATTTTTTTCACTTACACCTTGCAAGGCTTTTAATAAAAAGACCCCTTTTTCCCTTTTCGATACTTACCGTTTTCCTCACAATAAATGCTCTTTTTTATAAGAACATAATTTTTTCATTTGAAGTACGTCCAAAAGCTGCAGGGTTATCCAAATGAAATGGATTGTTAAACGGAGTTTTCTTGTTGGAGGGGTTTAATATCAATCCATTGAAAGTTGCTTACGCAGAGGTATATAAAAAATTTTAGTTTATGTCGAGAACGATGTTCACCTTCACTGCTTGTTTAATTAGAGGAAGTGATTCTTCCTTAAGGGAGATCACTTTTTCTTATTCGACTAAAGCAGCAGTTTAGCGGAAGAAGGAGAAAAATCAGTTGACTTACTTGAATACTAAATAGGTGTAAAAAGTGGTTATTAATACGAAGGATTGAAAAAGAAGAACACGCAGCAGATTCACTTGCTCTTGCTGGGGGCAAGCTTTGACAATCCTATTACTGGTTTAATTAAAGAAGGAGTATAAAACCTGTATCAATGATGTTACTAGATATCTACGACACAGGTTTTATATTTAGGTAACTAATATTCTTATATATTTAACATTGCATTTTTTTATTATGCAATAGTTCACTCTATTTCTGCTTTCAATTTTTCGAACCACTCTAAATTAACCAAGTGATGTGAACGGGAATTTTCGTTCATACGGCGAAAGTAATTGATTGTGCCGGGAATTTCTTGAGTGATGGACAGGTATTCATCAAGGAGCTCGATTCGAGTTTTAGTCTGGTCGATTTGTGATTGGATCAGATCCAGTAATTTATTTTTGTCGAATTCATCGGCAAAGAGTAACGCCCCATAAAATTGCAGGTTCACATATTCCGATTTGGTGCCGTATTTGATCATTAATTTTTCGAATTCTGCCCTTCCCGATTCTGTGACTTTAAAGTTACGGATTTCACGCCCACTGGTTGAGGGTTTCTGCTGAATCTGTTCAATAAAACACTTTTCTTCAAGTTGCTGCAGATTGTAATAAAATGAACCTTTCGTGAAGTTAACAATGTATTTGTAATGACGTTTTTCCATTAAGGCCAGAAGTTCATAGCCGTGAGCTCCGGGGTTTTGGATGAGCAAGCCAAGGATAAGTAAGGGAATCATGGTTTCATCACCTTCGCCATCCGCGCCTCAAATTCCGCATACGTGATTTTACCCGAAGCCAAATCCATACTATGAAGGTAAATCTGTTCTGTTTTAGAATAGTCACCATTCACTTTCAGTGATTGCTCCTCTCCCGAAATGGGTTTCAGGATATGGTGCTTTTTCGAAAAAGCCTCGAAATAGCGGTAACCGAATTTGCGTTGTGAAGCTGCGTCTAAATGAATGCCATCAGGATTCGCAGTCAAACCTTCTGCAGTAACAAAATAACAATTCTGTTGTTCATTAGCAAAACAAAGCAATTGTTCATTAACCTGTCGAAATTCAGTCGCGTGCTGCCCAAAACCGGTCTTCCCAAGAAAGTCACCAAGCCCTCCAATAATCAACGGTACCTCATCAAGTTTCAACTCGTTTCTTAGCGTCTCGATGATAAGGGTTAATTTCTCGTAATAAGTTTCATGTAGCGAACGATAACTGTCACTCTCACCCTGGTGCCAAAGAATTCCACAAATTTGACTGGATCGGAGGGCGAAGCGGGCTTCGGACAAAGCATGCTGAAAAAGGATGCCTTCCGGATGCCAGTCATTCAATGAACTGCCACCTTCCGCACAAGGGATCAAGCCAATTT